>NZ_JBIUCZ010000008.1:0-114386 GCF_047975845.1 Sphingomonas mangrovi
CCACAGCTCACCCACCCGATCCCCGCCGCGTCGCCACTCCCGCCGCCGCAACCACCATTCACGCCACCGCTTCACCAAAAAACCGGTTATGCAAATGTCCCGCCTTCGCTGGGATGACGGACGAAGGGCACAACCGGTCCCGCCTTCGCGAACGACCCCAGCGCCGCTACAGCCGACACCGCGCCGATCCTGCGGCGCGCTACCTGTGGACGGATGATGATCGCCGCGATCGCCCTGCTGCTGTTCTGCCAATTGATCGGCGAAGCGCTCAACCGCGGGTTGGGCGTACCTTTGCCCGGACCGGTGCTCGGCATGTTCCTGCTGTTCGCCTGGCTGAAGCTGCGGCCCCGCGAGCGCGTCGAGCTGAAGGCGGTGACGACCTGGCTGATCGGCCATTTCGCGGTGCTGTTCGTCCCGGCGACGATGGGGCTGGTCGACGAGGGTCCGGCACTGGCGCGCGACGGGATCGCGATTCTGGTCGCCTGCGGTGTCGCGACGCTGCTGACCCTGGCGGTCACCGCGCTGGTGTTCCACTGGGCCGCGGCGCGCGACGGGGGCACGGCATGAGCGCGCTCGCCCCCCTGCTCCACGCACCGTTGCTGTGGATCGCGGTGACGCTGCTGGTGTTCGAGGGCGCCGACATCGTCTCCCGCCGCAGCAACCGCCACCCGCTCGCTCACCCGGTTCTGATCTCGGTGCCGGTGCTCGCGGCGATCCTGCATGCGACGGGCACGCCCTACGCCACCTACGCGCGGGGGACCGCCTCGATCACCTTCCTGCTCGGTCCGGCGACGGTCGCGCTGGCGGTGCCGCTGTGGCGCAACTGGCCGCTGGTGCGGCGGTCGGGCAAGGCGGTGCTCGCCGCGCTGGTCGCGGGTTCGGTCACGGCGATCCTGAGCGCGGTGGCGATCGGCTGGGCGTTCGGCGCCTCGCCGCAGGTGCTCGCGACGCTGGCGCCGCATTCGGCGACGACGCCGGTCGCGATGGCGGTGGCGCACGGCATCGGCGGCATCGCCTCGCTCGCCGCGGTCGCGGTGCTGGTGACCGGCATCCTAGGCGCGATCGTCGCCACGCCGCTGCTCGACCGGCTGCGGATCACCGACCAGCGCGCGCGTGGCTTCGCGGTCGGCGTGACCGCCCACGGCCTGGGCACCGCCCGCGCGTTCCAGGTGAGCGAGACCGCCGGCACCTTCGCCGGCATGGCGATGGCGCTCAACGCGGCGATGACCGCGCTGCTGCTGTCGCTCGTGGCGCTGGTGTGAGCGAAACGGCGGCGTCCGGCACTCGCCGGAGCGGCGTCACTCCACCTCCTCGATACTCTGCCGCAGAAAGGCGGCGTAGCTGCTCCCCGGCTCCGCGATCGAATCGGCGACCCGCCAAGCGCCGTCGACGCGCGCCAGCTTGAGCAGGAAGCGCCTCGGGCCATCGACGTCGCCCGTCAGCAGCACCCGTACGGAGGCGGCCGTCGGCGTCGCGGAAATCACGGTGATGGTCTTGTCGAACGACCTGAGATCCTGACAGTCGCACAGCGCATTGCCGACCAGATCGGGGTCGTCGATCTCGTTCGCGACCGCATAGCCGCGGTCGATCAGGCGGGCGAGTTCCGGGGTGTAGGTCTGCTCGTCGGGCACGAACGGCTGTGCCTTGCCGTACAGACGCTCGACGAACCGCTTCGCCGATGCCGCGGGACGGACCGGCGCGGCCGGCGCCGCCATCGTGATCCCGACGAGCGACACTGCGATCACGCGAAACACTGTCCTCATCCCGCCCCCCCTCTTCGCACATGGCGCGCGGCTTGAGGACCAAAGTGCCGCGATCACCGCGCCGGCACAAGCCGGCGGTACGCTGCTGCACCTTGCCACGTCGTCAATCGCTCGCTGAGGCGGAGCACGCGGCTACTCCCCCGCAGGAGTGTCTGAATGAGGCGGCGTAGCCTTGGCGGACCCTGGGGAACGCTGCTCCCCATAAGCCCACATGCTCGTCAGACTGACGTTGGGCGGGGAATAGGAGTCGATCGTGGTACTGATCATGTCGGGAAGAGAAGCCACGCCCCCAGGACGTCGCCAGTACAGAGTCTGAAAGGCAGCGGTTTCGTCAACGTGAGAGGGCGGCCCGAAACGCTTGCGAAGATCATCGGCATAGGCGCGCGTGGCGGCGTGCCGCGCCGCGTCGCTGACGTCCGCCGCATTGCGCTTGCGAAAATTGGCGACCGCCAGCCGCCGCCCCTCGTGCAAATCGAGAAAATAGAGGTTAAGCTCCACCAGGCGGTTGGCGGATTCGTAGCAGGGCATTGCGCCGCGCTGGCCGAGCGGATCGTCGAACAGGGGCTCGTCCGACGTGCAGCGCACCTGACGATAGCCACGCCGCTGCAGCGCCGCCATCACCTGAGCCGGAGACATGAGCGGTGCGATGCCGTCGACGGCAGCACCGCCCCAATCGGGCCGGGTCGTTTCCGGAACTGCGGGAGCCTCGCTACACCCCGCCGCGGCGACCAGCAGCAGGAGCGCCGGGACCAGCGCACCACCACGCTTCCCTGCCCCACCTCCCCGGCGGCACGGCACCGATCGCACGATGATCATCCAGTCTCCTCTCGCCCAAGCCGCGTGCCGGGACATCGTGCCCAGTGTTCCCGCAAGACATGCAGGACACAAGCAGACGCGTTCGTTTTCGCGCCGCCGGATCGCTTCGGCACGCAGCGACCGAGACGGTGAACCGCACTGTCTCGGCTCCCAAAATGCATCCTGCGCGGCGCTGGCGGCGCCTGCCCTCTAGCCGCTTCCCGCCGGTCCCGCTAAGGGCTCGCGCATGAGCCAGATCACGCCCCAGATCGTCGCCGAGCACGGCTTTTCCCCCGAGGAATATGAGCGCGTCCTGCACGCGATGGGGCGCGAGCCCAATCTGACCGAGCTCGGCATCTTCTCGGTGATGTGGTCCGAACATTGCTCGTACAAGTCGAGCCGCATCCACCTGAAGAAGCTGCCGACCGAGGGCCCGCAGGTGATCTGCGGTCCGGGCGAGAATGCGGGCGTGATCGACATCGGCGACGGCCAAGCGGCGATCTTCAAGATGGAGTCGCACAACCACCCGTCCTACATCGAGCCGTATCAGGGCGCGGCGACGGGCGTCGGCGGCATCCTGCGCGACGTGTTCACGATGGGCGCGCGGCCGGTCGCGAACCTGAACGCGCTGCGCTTCGGCCGGCCCGACCATCCCAAGATGCGCCACCTGATCGCGGGCGTGGTCCACGGCATCGGCGGCTACGGCAACTGCGTCGGCGTGCCGACGGTAGGCGGCGAGGTGAACTTCCACCCGGCCTATGACGGCAACATCCTGGTCAACGCGATGACCGTGGGCGTCGCCGACACCGACAAGATCTTTTACTCGGCGGCCTCGGGCGTCGGCAATCCGATCGTCTACGTCGGCTCGAAGACTGGGCGGGACGGCATCCACGGCGCGACGATGGCCTCGGCCGACTTCGGCGAGGATTCGGAGGAGAAGCGCCCCACCGTCCAGGTCGGCGATCCGTTTACCGAAAAGCTGCTGATCGAGGCGTGCCTGGAGTTGATGGCGTCGGACGCGATCGTCGCGATCCAGGACATGGGCGCCGCCGGCCTTACCTCCTCTTCGGTCGAGATGGCGTCCAAGGGCGGCGTCGGCATCGAGCTGATCATGGACGACGTGCCGCAGCGCGAGACCGGCATGACGCCGTACGAGATGATGCTGTCGGAGAGCCAGGAGCGCATGCTCATGGTGCTCAAGCCCGGCCGCGAAGCCTTTGCCGAGGCGATCTTCCGCAAGTGGGAGCTCGACTTCGCCGTCATCGGCCGCGTGACCGACACCGGCCGCATGGTGCTCAAGTGGCAGGGTGACACCGTCGCCGACATCCCGCTCGCGCCGCTCGCCGACGAAGCGCCGCTCTACGACCGCCCGCACGTGCCGACGGCCAAGCCGACCGAGCTGGCGAACGTGCCGGCCTGCACCGATCCGGCCGCGGACCTGTTGACGCTGATGGGCTCGCCCGACATCGCCAGCCGCCGCTGGATTTGGGAGCAGTACGACCACATGGTCGGCGCCGACACCGTGCAGCGCCCGGGCGGCGACGCCGCGGTGGTGCGCGTCCACGGCACGCAGAAGGGGTTGGCGATCACCACCGACTGCACCCCGCGCTACTGCTTCGCCGACCCGGTCGAGGGCGGCAAGCAGGCGGTGGCGGAAGCGTGGCGCAACCTGACCGCGGTGGGCGCCAAGCCGCTCGCGATCACCAACTGCCTCAACTTCGCCAACCCGCAGCGGCCCGAGATCATGGGCCAGATCGTCGGCTGTCTGGAGGGCATGGGCGACGCCTGCCGCGCGCTCGACTTCCCGATCGTGTCGGGCAACGTCTCGCTCTACAACGAATCCAAGGCGACCGGTGGCGGCTCGGCGATCCTGCCGACCCCGGCGATCGGCGGTCTGGGGCTGCTCGCCGACTGGTCCAAGTCGGTGACGGTCGCGTTCAAGCAGACCGGCGACATCATCATCGCGCTGGGTAATCGCACCGGCCATCTCGGCCAGTCGCTGTGGCTGCGCGAATGCCACGGTCGCGAGGAAGGCCCGCCGCCGCCCGTCGATCTCGACGCCGAGCGCCGCACCGGCGACTATCTGCGGGGCGCGATCGCCGCCGGCGTGGTGACCGCCGCGCACGACGTGTCGGACGGCGGTCTTGCCGTCGCACTCGCCGAGATGGCGCTGGCCGGCAATGTCGGCGCGATCCTCGACAAGAAGCAGCCGTTCGACCTCGCCCGCGCCTTCTTCGGCGAGGATCAGGGCGTCTACCTCGTCACCGTCCACGACCACGCGCTGCTCGAGTTCCTGAAGGGAGCCGAGGCCGCGGGGATCGACGCGGAGCCGATCGGCCGCACCATCGGCAGCCGGCTGATCTTCGAGCTGGCCGAGGGCGACTTCGTGGTGAAGCTGGACGATCTGCGCCGGGCGCACGAGGGCTTCTTCCCCGCCCTGATGGGCAGCGACGCCGCGCTCGCCTGACGAGGGCACCCGCTCCTCCGTCGTCCTGACGAAAGTCAGGATCCATTGCCGCTGCGCCCGAAGTCGCCGATGATGCGGGTCGGGATGCTGACCTTCGTCAGCGTGACATGGGGTGGATGACCGTCGACGCGGCCACCGCACACGGGGGGGACGGTATGGCGGTACAAGGCGATCGGATCGGCGCACTCGACACGGTGCGCGGCGTCGCGGTGATGGGCATCCTGCTGATGAACATCGTCGCCTTCGCGATGCCGCAGGCGGCCTATATGAACCCGATGGCCTATGGCGGGCATCGGGGCGCCGACCTGGCGATCTACCTCGTCAACTTCGTGCTGTTCGACGGCAAGATGCGCGGTCTGTTCAGCTTCCTGTTCGGCGCGTCGATGCTGCTGGTGATCGACCGCGCGGTGGCCAAGGGCGAAAGCCCGGCACGGGTGCACCTCGCGCGCATGGCTTGGCTGTTCGTGCTCGGCATCACCCACCTCCTGCTGCTGTGGTGGGGCGACATCCTCAACCAATATGCGGTGATCGGCGCGATCGCCTACACGATGCGCAACGCCGGCGCGAAGACGATGCTGACGGTCGGGCTGCTGCTGGTCGGACTCGAGTGCGTGTTGCTCGGCTTCATGCCGCTCGCGGTGATCGCAATGCAGGCCGGCATCCACGACACCGACCCCGCCCGCGCCGCCGACAATGCCCGGGCGCTGCGCGACACGATCGACGCGATGGGCGTGCCGAGTGCCGCGCATCTGGGCGAGGAACTGGCGCTCCACCGCGGCAGCTGGTCGGGCCTGGTCGCACACCGCTGGTCCGAGCTGGGCCAATCGCTGGGCACCACCCTGTTCGTCGGCGCCGAGACGCTGGGCTACATGCTGTTCGGGATGGCCGGGCTGCGCTCCGGAATGCTCACCGGCGCCTGGCCGCGGGCGCGCTATCGCCGCTGGCTGCTGCTCGGCTTCGGCATCGGCATTCCCGCCTATGCCGCGCTGGGCTGGTGGATGGTCGCACGCCAGTTCGACCTGCTGGTCGTCGCCTCCGCCGCGATGGCGCTCGCCGCGCCGTTCCGCCTGCCGATGATCCTCGGCTGGGCGTGCCTGATCCTGCTGCTCGCCCGCCCTGGGGGCGCCCTCACCGCGCGGATCGCCGCCGCCGGACGGATGGCGTTCACCAACTATCTCGGCACCAGCATCGTGATGACGACGCTCTTCTACGGCTATGGCTTCGGCTGGTACGGCAGTCTGTCGCGCGCGGCACTCTACCCGATCGTTCTCGCGATGTGGGCGGCGATGCTGCTCTGGTCGCACGCATGGCTCGCGCGGTTCCGCTACGGGCCGTTCGAGTGGCTGTGGCGCTCGCTGGCGCGACTCAGGCCGCAGCCGATGCGGGGAAGCGCCCTCTCCGCCGCCTGACCCGGCACCAATGGGCTGGATGAAATTGCTGCGAATGCGTCGCAAAGGAGTTGCGAGACATTCGCAATCTCGCTACCCGGTTCTCGTCCAACGAGGAATCGACAATGGTCGTCTGCGTTTGCAATGCGATTCGGGAAGACGAAGTTCGGAAGGCGGCACGCTCCGGCTCGATGAGCCCGTGCCAGGCGTATCGTTCGCTCGGCCGGCAGGCGAAATGCGGACAATGCGTCCCATTCGCACGCGAGATCATCGAAGACGAACGCGCGATTGCGTGACGCTCGCAGCGTAAAAAGTCGCAGTTTTCCGCCATTTTCTGCCTATTCAACTGCGGCATGACACCCTAAATTCACGCCCTGCATTTTCGAGAAGGGTTTGTGAACGTGAAGGGTGATCCCAAGGTCGTCGAGTTCCTCAACGAAACGCTCAAGAACGAGCTGACGGCGATCAACCAATATTGGTTGCATTACCGCATGTTCGATCACTGGGGGGTGTGCAAGCTCGCCAAGTTCGAGCGCGAAGAGTCGATCGAGGAGATGAAGCACGCCGACAAGCTGGCGGAGCGCATCCTGTTCCTCGACGGGCTGCCGAACTTCCAGCTGCTCGGCCGCCTGCGCATCGGCGAGAGCGTGGTCGAGGCGATCAAGGCCGACCTCGCGCTGGAGCTCGAAGCGGTCGCGCAGCTGCGCGAGGCGATCGCCTATTGCGAGAGCGTCCGCGACTTCGTCAGCCGCGACCTGTTCGCCGAGATCCTCGAGAACGAGGAAGAGCATGTCGATACGCTCGAGCGCCAGTTCGAGATGATCGAGCGCATGGGTCTGGAGAACTACATCCAGCTCAACGCCAAGTCGGAATACGACGTCAAGGAAGGCTGAGGCCGCATCCTCGGACGAACACGGGGCCGGCGGAAACGCCGGCCCTTTTTTCGTAGCGCCCGCCTGCACAACATCGGCTTGTCTCGACGCCCCGCTCTCGCCTAGTCTGCTTCGACGTTCCAGGAGACAGACGCGATGCTGGTTCCCGCTCTCGCCCTGATGCTCGCGCAGGCCGCCGCCCCGCCGCAGAGCGCTCCGCCCGCGGAGGTGCTGGTCACCGGCGAGCGGGACGAGCGGCGCGCGACGCGCGAACTGCTCGATGCGGTCAGCCCCCACGTCGCGTTCGACGAGCCGCTGCCGCGCTTCACCGAAACCATCTGCCCCGGCGCCATCGGCCTGCCGGCCGAGGCCGGTCAGGCGATCGTCGACCGCATCGCCGAGGTCGCGATCTCGCTGGGGCTGGAGACCGGAGCACCGGGATGCGCGCCCAACATCCTGGTCGCCTTCGTGGACGACGGCAGCGCGTTCGCAGGCAAGCTGCTGGCGCGTCCCTCGCCCGCGTTCGCCAGCCTGACGCTCGCCCAGGCCCGCCGCGTCGTCGCGGAACCCGGCGCTGCGCGCGGCTGGAGTGCGGTCGAGACACTCAGTCGCGATGGCGAGCCGATGACGCCAGGGCTCGACTCGCGGCCCGGCGATCCGCTGACCTTGCGCGTCTCCACCGCCAGCCGGCTCTCGCCCCCGTTCCGCCGCGACATCCGCGCGTCGACGGTGCTGATCGACCGCGACGCGATGGCGGGGCGCAGCCTGGCGCAGGTTGCCGATTACGCCGCGATGCGCACGCTCGCCGACGCCCGCACGCATGCGGTGGCGGGCCGCGACACCATCCTCGCGCTGTTCACTCCCGACGGCGACCGCACCGCCCCCGCCGGGCTCACCGCCTTCGACCGCGGCTATCTGCAGGGGCTCTACGCTGGCCGCGGCGATCTCAAATCGGTGATGAAGCAGGGTGCCATCGCCCGCAGGATCTCCCAGGAGCGCGAGGCGGACGCGGACTGAGCGGCGTCAGCGCGAGCGACGGTACGACACCACCGCGCCCCACAGCAGCGCCAGCGCCACCAAACCGGGCCAGAGCACGAAGGTGTCGAAATCGTCGCCGGTCAGGCCCCACGGCCAGACCCGGCTGCACGCCGAACGCGCATAGCCGCATGCCATGTTCCGGGCGAAGCCGAAGGCGAGATACGCCAGCCCGAGCACGCCGACCGCGAGTGCGCCCAGCAGGTAGGAGAGGAAACGCAGCGGCGTCGGCCCGGTGGGCGTCGCCGGCGGCGGTGCGTCGAGCGGCACGACAGGCGTTTCGGCAGGCGGGGGATCGGCGACCATGCGCGAGGGGTCACCGATCCGGCGCGCGGCGTCAACTCCGGCGCGCTAGGCGCCCGCCTTTCCGGCATCGCCGTACGTGCGGCACCGGTCGGAACAGAACTTCACCTGCTCCCAGTCGCGCTGCCACTTCTTGCGCCAGGCGAACGGTCGCCCGCACGCGGCGCAGGTCTTGGACGGCAGATGGAGCTTCTTGTGGACCATGTACCCCGAACGCATGAACCGACGATCGGCAGCAGCACGGTGGCGTCAGGCCGCCGCAGCGACCTCGAACCGGTCGTTATCCAGCTTTGCCAGCGTCCTGCCCGCCGCCTCCGCCACCGCGCGCATCTCGCGCTCGGCATTGGGATCGTCGGCGAGTACCTCAAAGCGCGCGCCCTGCTCGCCGGTGCGCAGCGCCCGCGCCAGCCGCAGCGCGGGCCACGGACAGCGCAGGCCGCGCGCGTCGAGCGTCACGACTGGTCGAACGGGTTCTTGGGCGCGCGCAGGTTGAGCCGCACCGGCACCGCGCCGAAATCGAACTCGCGGCGGATGCCGTTGATCAGATAGCGCTTGTAGCTCTCCGGCAGCATGTCGACGCGCGTGCCGAACAGCACGAAGCTGGGCGGGCGCGTGTTGTTCTGCGTGATGTAGCGCATCTTGATCCGCTTGCCGCCGGGTGCGGGCGGCGGATTGGCCTCGATCGCGCGCTCGAACCAGCGGTTGAGCTGACCGGTCGACACGCGCCGCCCCCACGCCTCGCGAGTCTCGAACGCGACCTTGAGCAGCGTGTCGATGCCCTTGCCGCTGAACGCGGAGACGGTGAGCAGCGGCACGCCCTTGGCCTGGGCCAGCCCCTCGTCGAGCGCGGCCTTGACGCCGTTGAACAGGCTCGACGCGTTCTCGGCCACGTCCCACTTGTTGAGCGCGATCACCAGCGAGCGGCCTTCCTGCAGCACGCGGTCGGCGATCTTTATGTCCTGCACCTCCAGGCCGCGGGTCGCGTCGAGCAGCAGCACCACCACTTCGGCGAAGTCGACCGCGCGCAGCGCGTCGGCGACCGAGAGCTTCTCCAGCTTCTCCTGCACCCGCGCGCGCTTGCGCATCCCGGCGGTGTCGATCAGGCGGACCGGACGGCCCCCCCACTCCCATTCGATCGCGATCGAATCGCGGGTGATCCCCGCCTCCGGCCCGGTGATCAGGCGATCCTGGCCGAGCATGCGGTTGATCAGCGTCGACTTGCCCGCATTCGGACGTCCGACGATCGCGAGCTTGAGCGGCGCGTCGGGGGCATCGGGATCCTCCTCGGGAAAATCCTCTTCCGGCCGGTCGACGTGCGGCAACAGCGCCTCGAACAGGTCGGCGACGCCTTCGCCATGCTCGGCCGAAAAGGGCACCGGATCGCCGAAGCCGAGCGCCATCGCCTCGATCACCCCGGTCTCGCCGGCGCGACCCTCGGCCTT
Source organism: Sphingomonas mangrovi (assembly GCF_047975845.1). Classification (NCBI taxonomy): domain Bacteria; kingdom Pseudomonadati; phylum Pseudomonadota; class Alphaproteobacteria; order Sphingomonadales; family Sphingomonadaceae; genus Sphingomonas; species Sphingomonas mangrovi. The sequence goes on from NZ_JBIUCZ010000008.1 coordinate 10,066, forward strand.
GTTGGCGAGCACCACCACCGGCCGGTCGGCGCCGCGCAGCCAGCGGCCGATCTCCTCGTCGAGCGGCGTCACGCCCGCGCGCGCGTCGATCATGAACAGCGCGACGTCGGCGTCGACCACCGCCGCCTCGGTCTGCTGGCGCATGCGCCCGGGCAGGCTGTTCGGATCCTCGTCCTCGAAGCCGGCGGTATCGATGATCCGGAACTCGAGGCCGAGCAGATGCGCGTCGCCCTCCCGCCGGTCGCGGGTCACGCCCGGCTGGTCGTCGACCAGCGCGAGCTTCTTGCCGACGAGGCGGTTGAACAGCGTGGACTTGCCCACATTGGGGCGTCCGATGATGGCGACGGTAGGAAGCGGCATGGGGTCCTGCGGCGATCAGCGGTAGGCGCTGATCGTGCCCGAATCGTCGAGCACGTAGAGGGTCGAATTGGCGACCACCGGCGACAGGCTGATCGCGTCCTTCGACGCCTCGACCGTGCCGCTGACGCTGCCATCCTCGGGTGAGGCGTAGACCAGCTGGCCTTCCGAGTTGGCGAGCACAAGACGGTTGCCGGCGAGGACCGGCCCGACCCACAGGATCGGGTTCTTGCGCTTCTTCTCGTTCCGGTAGCGCGGCAGCTGGTGCATCCAGCGCACCTTGCCGCTGCCGCGCGCGATGCACAGCAGCCGCGCGTCGTCGGTCACCACGAACAGCCACTCGCCCGCCACCGCCGGGGTGGAGATGCCGGCGAGGTTCTGCTCCCACAGCCGCTGGCCGCTGGTGAGCTCGAGCGCGACCATGCGCCCGCCCTGCCCGACCGCATAGGCGCGGCCCGAATCGATCACCGGTTCGGCATCGATGTCGGCGAGCGACGAGACCGAGGTCGAGATGCTGGTGCGCGAGAGGCTGTCGGCCCACAGCGAGCGGCCGTTCTCGTAGCGGTACGCGTTGAGCTCGCCCGAGGAGAAGCCGGCGACGATCGTGCCCTGCGCCGACGCCGGAGCCGCGACGCCGAACACGCCCTGGCTCTCGACCGATCCGGCCTGAGTCCACACCACCGTGCCGTCGGTCTGCGACAGCGCGAACAGCTGGTTGTCCTGGCTGACGACGTAGACCTGCTCGTTGGCGACCGAAGGCGCACCGCGCAGCGGCCCGCCCGGCTTGGCACGCCAGATCTCGGCACCGTCGGCGGCGTTTAGCGCGACCACGTCGCCCAGCCCGTTGGTGGCGAACAGGCGGTCGCCCTCGACGCTGACGCCGCCGCCGAAGCGCGCAGCCTGGTTGCCCTTGTCCTTCACCTGGACGGTGTCGGCCTGCCAGCCGGCAGCGCCGGTCGCCGCGTCGAACGAATGCACCGCGCCGTCGACGTCCATCGTGTAGAGGCGGCCGCCGGCGATCACCGGCGCCGCGGCCAGCCGCACGCGGGTGGTGCCGCCGGGGATGCGCGCGGTCCAGGCGCGGGTCGGCGACGCGCCGAGCGCGACGTTGCCCATCGCCTTGGACTCGTTGCCGCCGGGCTGGGTCCAGCCGGCGTTCTCGACAGCGGGCGGCAACAGCACCTGCACCGCGGCGAGCGAGGGATCGACCGTGATGTCGTTCTCTGCGGCCAGGATCGGCACGCGTTCGCCCAGGATCGGCGTCTTGCGCTTGCCGTCACCCTTGAACACACCGCAGCCGCCGAGCAGCGCAATCGCCGCCACGGCCGTCGTCAGCTTTGCGCTGGTCCTCATCCTGCGTTCTTTTCCTCTGAGGTGGGGGTCGCGGTCGCCTGGGGGGCGGCCGCATCGACACCAAGACCACTTGCCATCTGAACCGCACGTTGCCGGATCGATTCGGGAACGCTGTCGGTGGCGGCGATCTCGCCGAACATCTTACCCGCCAGGTCGCGTCGGTTCATGCGGAGATAGGCGATCGCCACCATCTCGCCGGCACTGCCGAACCACGGGCTCTGCTTGGTGGCGAGGCCGCGCAGCCGGTCGACCACCGCCTGCGGCTTGAGCGTGTCGTATTCCGCCGCGGTCTGGCGCACCAGCGCCAGGTCGCGGAACTCGCCCGGCATCGACGCGTCGTTGGCGACCTCGGCGAACTTGGCCGCGGCGCCCTTCAGGTCCTGCTTCCGGAGCAGCACGTCGGCCTGGACGAACTTGGCCGAGGCGCGGAAGCCGTCGCTGTCCGAGTTCGCGAGCTCGGCGAGCGGCGCGCCGGCGGCGTTAACCCGGCTGGCGCCGATGTCGTCCATCGCCTGCTGCAGGAGCACGCCCTGCGCGGCCTGCTGCTCGGTGCGGTGGTGCTTCCACCAGATCCAGCTGCCGAACCCCGCCAGCAGCAGGACGACCGCCAGCGCGATCCACAGGCCCCAGCGCTTGCCGAAGCTCGCCATCTGGTCGCGGCGCAGCTCCTCGTCGACCTCGCGCAGGAAGGCCTGGTTGTTCTGGGGGGTGAGCGCCAAGTCCTACTCCATGCGTGCGGCGAACGAAGCGCGCTATCTAGCCGCGCGCGCGGGGAAACGAAAGCCGTCAGGCCTTTGGTCGATACAGGTGCCCGGCGTCGGGGAAGGCGCGCGAGCGAACCTCTGCCGCATAGCCCTCGGCTGCGGCCGAAATGCGGCCGGAAAGATCCTCGTAGCGCTTCACGAAACGCGCGGTGCGATCGAACAGCCCCAGCATGTCCTCGCCCACCAGCACCTGCCCGTCGCACTGGGACGACGCGCCGATGCCGATCGTGGGGCAGGCGACGCGGCGCGTGACCTCGATCGCGATCGGCTCGACCACGCCCTCGATCACGATCGCGAAGGCGCCGGCCTCGGCGATGGCGACGCCGTCGGCGACGATCTTGGCCGCCTCCGCCTCGCTGCGGCCGCGCGCGCCATAGCCGCCCAGCAGGTTCACCGCCTGCGGGGTGAGGCCGATGTGGCCGATCACGGGAATGCCGCGCTCGGTCAGGAAGCGGACGGTGGGCGCCATCGCCTCCCCGCCCTCCAGCTTGACCGCGGCGGCGCCGGTCTCCTTCATCAGCCGCGCCGCGCTGTCGAACGCCTGCGCCGGGCTCGCCTCGTAGCTGCCGAACGGCATGTCGATCGCGACCAGCGCTTGGGTACTGCCGCGCACCACCGCCGCACCGTGCGCCGCCATCATCTCCAGCGTGACCGGCACCGTCGAGGGCAGGCCGTAGATCACCTGCGCTAGGCTGTCGCCGACCAGCAGCATGTCGCAATGCGGATCGAGCAGCTGCGCCATCCGCGCGCTATAGGCGGTGAGCATCACCAGCGGCTCGCCGCCCTTGCGCGCGCGCAGCGTCGGCACCGTCAGGCGCTTCTTCGGGGAGGATGCAGGCGCACCGCTGTCGATGCCGGAGGTCGTGGACATGGGGGCGGAATAGAACGCTGCCGCGCTCAACTCCAGTGCGCGGCATAGGCGTCGGGCTTGAACCCGACGAGCAGCGCATCGCCGTCCTCCACCACCGGACGGCGGATCGCCGACGGGTTGGCGAGCAGGATCGCCGTCGCGCGATCGCGGTCGAGGTCGGCACGCTCCGCCTCGGGGAGCTTGCGGAACGTCGTGCCCGAGCGGTTGATCAGCGCCTCCCAGCCGAGCCGGTCGATCCAGCGATCGAGCGTCGCGCGATCGATCGCCGCGGTCTTGTAATCGTGGAAGGCATAGGCGACGCCCTTCGCCTCCAGCCACGTCCGCGCCTTCTTGATCGTGTCGCACGCGCGGATGCCGTACATGGTGGTCATAGGGTCTCCGATCCGAGGAAGCGGCCGAGGGTGACCACGTCCTGCCGCTCCAGCCCGAGCCGCTCGTAAAAGGCCAGCGCCTCGGCATTGCCGCTGCGCACCATCAGCTGGATCTTGGGACAGCCGCGACCGCGCAGCCAGGCCTCCGCCGCCGCCATCAACGTGCGGCCGTGGCCCAGCCGCTGCCGGTCGGGCGCGACCGCCAGATAATAGACCCAGCCGCGGTGGCCGTCGTCGCCGACCATCACGCTGCCGACGATCGTCTCCCCGTCGCGCAGCACCAGCACCGCCGCGTCGGCGACGGCGATGGCGCGCGCGAAATCGGCGGCCGGGTCGTTCCACGGCCGCGTCAGCCCCGCGGCGTGCCACAGCGCGACGACGCCGGCCAGATCGCCGGCCGTCGCCTCTACCGGGGTCACGGGCAGCGGATCCGCGTGGTGGTGGTGCCGTCGACGGTGACCGCCAGCCGCTCGCCGCGCGCGCTGGCGAGGCGATAGCGGCGGCCGGTGGTGATGCCGTCGACCTCGGCGGAGGTGTCCACGTCGACGGTGCCTTCGCCGACCGATCGAATGGCGTCGACCTTCGCGTCGCCGATGCGATCGGCGGCGATGTCGAGCGGCCGCGTGCAGCCGGCATCCTCGCCCCAGCGGCCGAGCATCGCCGCCGGGAGCGCGGTCGCGACCGGCGCAGGCGCCGCACGATCGTCGCTCGCGGGCTCACCCGAACAGCCCCCCAGCGCCGCCGCGAGCAGCACCCCCGTCATCGCTCCCCGTCCTAGGCCCATCGTCCGTCCACCCGCTGTCGAAGCTGCGGCATAGCCCTGCGCCCCACCGTCCGCCAGAGCGGTTCGCGAGCCGCCGCGGCGTCAGATCCCGCCGGGAACCGCGGGATAGCCGGCCGCCGTCAGCCGCTCCGCCAGATCGGCGACGCAGCCATCGAGCAGCACCTGGTCCGTCGCGCGGACGACGAAGTTCGCGCCGACCCGGCCCTCGCGGAAGAAGGGGTAGCTGCCGATCGACACGCCGCCATGCGCACGCTCGGCATCGCGCAGCACGTCGGCGACCTCGCTCTCGCCCACCCAACAGCCGAGCGTCGCCGACAGCACGGGCAGCCCGCCCTCCAGCGTGCCGGTCAGCGCGTCGAGCATCGCCGCGGCGATGTGCGGCACGCCGGCGAGCACGAAGACGTTGCCGATGCGGATGCCGGGCGCGCCCGACTGGCGGTTGGCGATGAGCGTCGCGCCCTGCGGCACGCGCGCTATACGCAGCCGCGCCTCGGTCACGCCGCCGCGGTCGGCATAATGCGCCTCCAGCATCGCCCGCGCCTCCGGATGGATGACGACGTGCACGCCCAGCGCAGCGGCGACGGCGTCGACGGTGATATCGTCGTGGGTCGGGCCGATCCCGCCGGTGGTGAAGCAATAGTCGTTGCGCGTCCGCAGCGCGTCGAGCGCCTCGACGATCGCGTCCTGCCGGTCGGCGACGATCCGCACCTCCGCCAGGCGGATGCCTTGGACGTTGAGCCAGGAGGCGAGCTGGGCGACATTGCGGTCCTGCGTGCGGCCGGAGAGGATCTCGTCTCCGATGACGAGCAGGGCGGCGGTCCAGGTGCGCGAGGTCATGGCACCGGCATAGCGGCTGCCGCCGCGCCCGCAAAGCGGCGGGCCCCGCTCTCGCAAAGCGGCGCACCAGCGGCTATAGCGCCGCCATGACCGAATATGTCCCCGTCACCGCCGATACCCCGATGGTCCGCACCGGCGCGATCAAGCTCTATGGACCCGACGGGTTCGAGGGCATGCGCAAGGCCGGGCGCCTTGCGGCCGAGGTGCTCGACGCGGTGACGCCGCACGTCGTGCCCGGCGTCACCACCGGCGAGCTCGACGCGATGATCTTCCGCCTGATCGACGAAGCGGGCGCGGTGCCGGCGACGCTCGGCTATCGCGGCTACACCCATTCGACCTGCATCTCGATCAACCACGTCGTCTGCCACGGCATCCCGTCGGACCGCACGCTCAAGGACGGCGACATCGCCAACATCGACGTGACGCCGCTGCTCGACGGCTGGCACGGCGACACCAGCCGCACCTATCTGGTCGGCAACGTGCCGATCAAGGCGCGCAAGCTGGTCGAGGTGACCTACGACTGCCTGATGCTGGGCATCGAGCAGGCGCGCCCCGGCAACCGCCTGGGCGACGTGTCGCACGCGATCCAGCAGCACGCCGAGTCGCACCGCTATGGCGTGGTCCGCGACTTCTGCGGCCACGGCCTGGGGCGCCTGTTCCACGACGCGCCGGACGTCGTCCACGTCGGTCGTCCGGGCACCGGCCCCGAGCTCAAGCCCGGCATGATCCTGACGATCGAGCCGATGATCAACATCGGCAAGCCTGACGTGAAGGTGCTCGACGATGGCTGGACGGCGGTGACGCGCGACCGATCGCTGTCGGCGCAGTTCGAGCATTCGATCGGCATCACCGAGGACGGCTGCGAGATCTTCACGCTGAGCCCCGCGGGCTACGGCAAGCCGCCATATCTGTGAGGCGCTGAGGCTACTCCCCTCCGTCAGGATGACGGATCCGTCGGAGCACAGCCCCTCCCCTACTCCGCCGCCTGTGCCATCGCGGCGCTGGCCTCGGCCAGGAAGCGCCAGAGTTCGTCCGGATCGACCGGCTTGGCGAGCAGGCGGAGGTCGAGGCTCGCGAAGCGCGGATCGTCCGCCGCCTGGCGATCGGCGGTGACCAGCGCGATCACCGGCGCGGGCCGCATCGCCGCGAGCGTGCGGGCGACGTCGAGCCCGTCGGGTCCGTCGCCCAGCTGCAGGTCGAGCAGCGCCACCTCCGGCTCCTCGTCCTCCGCAAGCGCGAGCGCCTCCGCCGCGGTGGCGGCGAGCAGCGGCACGCAGCCGCGCGAGCGCAGCGCCGCGTCGAGCGCCTCCAGCACTGCCGCATCGTTGTCGAGCGCGAGCACGCGCAGCCCCGGCGGCAACGCCTGCTCGACCCGGCGCGCGGGCGGCTGGCGCGCGGCACGGTCGGCGGCGACCAGCGGCACCCGCACCGCGAAGGTCGATCCGCGGCCGGGCGCGGAGCGCAGCGTCACCGTCAGCCCAAGCAGCTGGCTGATCCGCCGCACGATGGCGAGCCCCAGCCCGACTCCGCCGGCGGCGCTGCCGCGGCTCTCGAGCCGCTCGAATTCGGCGAAGATCCGCGCCTGGTTCTCGGCCGCGATGCCGGGGCCGGTGTCGCGCACCTCGACCTGCACCTGTCCGCCGCGGCGGCGCGCGCCGATCCAGATCCGGCCCGCCGGCGTGTAGCGCACCGCGTTCGACAGGAAATTCTGGAGCACCGAGCGCAGCAGCGCGCGATCGCTCTCCACCTCGAAGCGGCCGGCATGGCAGTGGATCGACAGCCCGCGCTCGGCGGCGAGGGGGCGGAATTCGGTGACCAGCTCGTCGAGCAGCACCGCGAGCGCGAAGCGCTCGATCCGCGGCGTCACCCCGCCGGCGTCGAGCCGCGACACGTCGAGCAGCGCGCGCAGCAGCCCGTCGGCCGAGCCGATCGCCCCGGCGATCGCGCGGACCATCTCGCGCGCGGGCGGGTCGACCCGCTCGTCGAGCGCGGTGCAGAACAGCCGCGCGGCGTGGAGCGGCTGGAGCAGGTCGTGGCTGGCGGCGGCGAGGAAGCGAGTCTTGTCCTGGGTCGCCGCCTCGGCCGCGGCACGCGCGTCGTCGAGCAGCGCGTTGGACTGGGCGAGGTCGCGGGTGCGCTCGCCGACCCGTACCTCCAATTCGGCCTGCGCCTCCTTCTCGGCGGTGATGTCGGTGAAGCTCTGGACATAGCCGCCGCCGGGCATCGGCCGCCCGACCGTCTTGATCCAGCGCCCCGACGGGCGGCGGCGCTCGAACGCGTGCGGCATCCCGCGCTGAAGGTGCGCCAGCCGCCGCGCGACATGCGCGTCGACCTCACCCGGCCCGCAGTCGCCGCGGAGCGCGTTGTAGCGGATCAGGTCGGCAATCGGCCGGCCGGGGACGACATAGCCCTCGGGATAGTCGAACATCTCCACGTAGCGCGGATTCCACGCGACCAGCCGCAGGTTGGCGTCGATCACGCTGACGCCGGGGTCGATCGTCTCCAGCGTCGCCGACAGCAGCGCGCGCGAGAAGCGCAGGCTGCGCCCGCGCTGGTCGAGCAGTCGCACCACGTCGCTGACGTCGAGCGCGGAGCCGGCGAGGCTGGAGGTGACGATCAGCCGCGCCGACGGGGCCCCAATCACGCCGGCGATCAGCCGCTCGGCATGGCGCGCGGCGATGCCGTCGATCGGCGCGTCGGCGGCGCTGCGATCGGGGCCGCCGACCAAGCGGTCGAAGCCCTCCGCCGCCTCCGCCTCGCCGACGAAGCGCGCCACCAGCGTGCGCAGCTCGGCCATCGTCGTGACGTGATCGATGACGTTGCGGCGTTCCTCCTCCTGGCTGCGCGGGCGGGTGCGGTAGTGGACGAACGCCATCAGCGCGACGTTGGCGCCCAGGCTCCACAGCGTGCCGTTGACCAGCGGCGATCCGAACCGGAGCCCCAGCAGCGCGTCGGGATCGAGCAGACCGCCGGTGGCGCTCCGCATGCCGCTGGCGAACCCGGGACCGATCGAGGGGAGCAGCAGGCAATAGGCCCAGAGCAGCAGCCCGCCGATCAGCCCGGCGCGCGCCGCGCGCGGATCGCGGAAGTCCCAGGCGACGGTCGCGACGAGCGCCGGCGCGAACTGGGCGACGCCGGCGAAGGCGATCAGGCCGATCGATGCGAGCGTCCAGTCGTTGCCGATGCTCGCGCCGTAGAGCATCGCCGCGCCGATGATCGCGACGATGATGAACCGCCGCGCCCGCAGCATCAGCCGGCCGAGATCGCCCTCACCCCCGCCGCGCCGGCCGCGCAGCAGCAGCGGCGCGAGCAGGTCGTTGGTGGCCATGGTCGACAGGGCGATCGTCTCGGCGATCACCATCGCCGTCGCTGCCGAGAAGCCGCCCAGGAAGGCGAGCATCGTGATCGCCTGGTGCCCGGCCGACATCGGCAGCGCGAGCACGTAGAGGTCCGGCGGCATGTCGGGCGGGAGCAGCATCGTGCCGGCCAGCGCGAGCGGCAGCACCAGCACCGAGATCACCACGAGATAGGCGACGAACGGCCAGCGACCGGTGGCGATCGGGTCCGCCCCCGGCGCCTCGGTCACGCCGACGTAGAACTGGCGCGGCAGGCAGAAGATCGCGGTCGCCGACAGGAGCGTACGCACCGCGAAGTCCGACGACAGCGCGTCGAGCCGGAATCCGTCGAGCAGCCGCGACGCCTGCACGTTGCCGCCCCAGTCGGGCACGCGCAGGATCAGCAGCACCGCGAACAGCCCCAGAATTACGAACGACGCGAGCTTGATCAGCGATTCGAACGCGAGCACGCCGACGACGCTGGGGTTGCGCCCCGCCACCTCGTAACGGCGCGCGCCGAAGCTGATCGCGAAGCTGGCCAGCAGCACCGCCACCACCGGCCCCACCAGCTGCGTCCCCTGCACGCCGACCAGCGCACCGAAGCTCAGCGTCACCGACCGGAGCTGCAGCGCGATATAAGGGATAGCGGCGAGCAGCGCGGCGACCGCGACCAGCGCAGCGATGCCGCGGTCGCGGCCGTAGCGTGCGGAGATGAAGTCGGCGACCGAGCTCGACCCCTCGCGTCGCGCCAGCCGGATCGTGCGGCGGAGGAAGCCGGGCGCCAGCACGAACACCAGCAGCGGCCCCAGATAGATGCACAGATAATCCCAGCCGCGCCCGGCGGCGGTGCCGACCCCGCCGAAGAACGTCCAGCTGCTGCAATAGACCGCCAGCGACAGCGGATAGGCCCAGCGGCCGAGCCGCGGCGACATCCCGCGCCGCTCCACCGCCCAGCCGACGGCGAACAGCACCGCGCCATAGGCGAGCACCGCGAGGATGGCCGTGACGCTGCCGATCGCGTGTCTCCCCCAACCGCCGGGGTTGCCCTGTCCTCCCCGATCGGACGCACGCTAGGCCGCTCCTTGCGCCAGGACAATGGCAGCGGCATGGATCGCGTTCATCGCGGAGGCACCGCAAGTCGCCGCATCCCCTACTTTGGTCTTGTCGGCTTTGGCATAAGGCTTGGGGCATGCTGGCGGCACGACGTGGCGCGAGCGACTAGGACCGCGCAGCATGGGAGAGCGCAGGATGACGGACCAGAACAGCCAAGAAACGCCGCCGGTCGTCGGTGCGGGCCAGCCGGTGGCCGACGCCGAACGCTGGTCCTGCCCGCTGACGACGCGCACCGGGTTCACCTTCGACGTCCGCCCCGCCCAGCCCGGCGACGAGGAACAGCTCGGCGAGTTCTTTCGCCACGTGTCGGAAGACGACATCCGCTTCCGCTTCCTCATCGCGCTCGACCAGGTCGGCCACGACCGGCTGGTCGCGCTGACCGCGATCGACCACGACCGCACCGAGAATTTCCTGGCGCTCGATGCCGACGGCACGATCCTCGCCACCGGCATGCTCGCCGCCGACCCGCAGCTCGAACGCGGCGAAGTCGCGATCTCGATCCGCACCGATTACAAGCGGCGCGGGATCAGCTGGACGCTGCTCGAGCACATCGCCGCCTATGCCGAGGCACGCGGGATCAAAACGCTCGAGTCGCTCGAAGCGCGCGAGAACCGCGCCGCGATCGAGCTGGAGCAGGAAATGGGCTTCACCGCGCATCCGGTCGAGGACGACCCCACGCTGGTGCTGGTCCGCCGCACGCTCGGCTGAGACATATCGTTTGCTCCCGTCGTCCTGACAGAAGTTAGGATCCATTACCGCAACGCTGGAGCCTCGTGCGGCGCGCGAATGGATGCTGACTTTCGTCAGCATGACGGGCCTGAAAGCGACCGCCCCTCACCCCGCGGCGGGCACCGGCAGTCGGATCTCCGCGCACAATCCGCCGGTCCCGCGGTTGTACAGGCGGAAGCGCCCGCCCTCCGCTTCCACCGCGCGCACCACGATCGACAGGCCGAGGCCGAAGCCGATCGTGTCGCGCCGCCGCGCGGTGTCGAGCCGCACGAAGGGTTCGAGCACCAGCGGCAGCGATTCCTCCGGGATGCCGGGGCCGTCGTCCTCTACCGACAGCACCACCGCATCGCTTTGCGCCGCCAGCCGGACGCAGACGGTGTCGGCGTGGTGCAGCGCATTCTCGACCAGGTTGACGAGCGCGCGCTTGATGCCCGGCGGTCGCAGCCGGAAGTCGAGATGGTCGGGCCCGGCATAGGTGACGTTCCCGCCCAGATCGGCGGCATCGTCGGCGACCGTGGCGGCGAGCACCGCCAGATCGACCAGCACCGGCTGCTCCGCCTCCCCCTCGCCGCCCAGGAAGGCGAGCAGCGAGGCGATCATCGCCTCCATCTCGGTGAGATCCGCATCGAGCGTCTCGCGCAGCTCGTCGTCGGCGACGCGTTCGGTGCGCAGCCGCAGCCGTGCGAGCGGGGTGCGCAGGTCGTGGCCGACCGCGACCAGCGCGCGGGTGCGCTCGTCGATCAGCCGGTGGATACGGTCCTGCATCCGGTTGAAGGCGGCGACCACGCGGCGCACCTCCCCCGGGCCGACTTCCGACACGGTGATCGGCGCCCCCTCCGGCCCGCTGCGTCCCACCCGGTCCGCGGCGGTGGCGAGCTGGCGCATCGGCGACAGCGTCCGGCGGACCAGCAGCCCGCCGATGACGATCAGCGCGATCGCCGGGATCAGCGCCAGCAGCACGCGTTCGGGCGCGAGGTTGAGCGTGCGCAGCGATTCGAGCGTGCGGAAGTGCAGCCAGCTGCCATCCGGCAGTTGCAGCCCGCCCGTCACCACCGAGCTGCGCCCCGGCGAGGTCAGCCGCAGCCGCAGGTCCGAATTGCGCAGCACCGGCTCCCAATCGAGCACCTGCTTGCGCATCCCGTCCAGCGAGGGCGACAGCGGCGGCGGCGGCGGCAGCTCCGGGCTCCACTCCATCTCGTAGCGGTCGGTGGTGAGTTCGTCGGCCATCGCCTCGCGTCGCTCGGGCGGGCTTTCGGCGACCAGCCGGCGGGCGATCACCAGATGCTCGGCAAGGCGCCGCGCCTCGTCGTCGCGCACCGAGAACTGGCTCGCGCGCTCGTAGAGCAGCGTGCTCACCCCGAACTCAAGCACGGTGGTGAGCAGCAGGATCGCGACGATGCGGCCGAGCAGGCCGAACGATGGCCGCACGAAGCGGGCGAGCCGGGTCACGCGCGCTCGACGGGCGCGTTGAGCATGTAGCCGACCCCGCGCACGGTGATGATCGGCGCGGTGCCGCCGGCGCCGGACAGCTTGCGCCGCAGCCGGCTGATCAGCACGTCGATGCTGCGGTCCGAACTGTCGCCGAGCCGGGTGCGCGACAGCTCGATCAGCCGCTCACGGGCGATCACGCGCTGGGCATGGTCGAGCAGCACCGCGAGCAGATCGAACTCGGCGCCGGTCAGGTCGACCACCGCGCCGCTGGGTGAGTGGGTTTCGCGGCGGCGCAGATCAACGGTCCAGCCGTCGAAGCGGCGGATGCCTTCCTCGGTCGCGCCGGGCTGCACCTCGCGCGCGCCGCGGCGCAGCACCGCGCGGACGCGGGCGAGCAGTTCGCGGGTGCTGAACGGCTTGGGAAGATAGTCGTCGGCGCCGAGTTCCAGCCCGGCGACGCGATCGGCCTCGCTGCCCTTGGCGCTGATGAAGATGATCGCGACGCCGCTCCGCTCGCGCAGCTGGCGGCACAGCTCGATGCCGCTGGTTCCCGGCAGCATGATGTCGAGCAGCACCAAATCGGCGGGCTGCGCCTCCAGCGCTTCCCACATCTCGCCCGCGGCCGAGGCGGTGCGGACGAGATAGCCGTTCTCCTGAAGCGCGCGCGCGGTCAGCGTCCGAAGCGCGGCATCATCCTCGACGAGCACGATCGAAGGAGCGGTCATGCGGTCGTCCGGACGGAAAAAGGGCGGTTCATCGCTTCACGAGGTAGGCAGCAGCCGGACGGAGGTCAACGCGTTCGAAGCGCGGCGCCGGCCCGCTCCCCCACCCGGCCACCCGACGCCAGTATCCTGTGGGTCATCGAGTGGGGCGCGGGCCGGCGCCGCCTCGGATCAATCGTCGATGTTGCGGCGGAAGGTTTCCGGCAGGAACAGCAGCGCCACCACCAGGGTGATCGCGGCGATCACGATCGGATACCACAGCCCGTAGTAGATGTTGCCGGTTGCGGCGACCATCGCGAACGCCGTCGTCGGCAGGAAGCCGCCGAACCAGCCGTTGCCGATGTGATAGGGCAGCGACATGGCGGTGTAGCGGATCCGCGTCGGGAACAGCTCGACCAGCAGTGCGGCGATCGGACCATAGGCCATCGTCACTAGCAGCACGAGCACGATCAGGATGCCGACCACCAGCGGCTTGTTGATCCGCGCCGGATCGGCCGGACCCGTCGGATAGCCGGCGGCGGTCAGCGCGTCCTGCACCTGGGTGCCATAGCCCTTGATCGCGTCGGCGCGCGCCGGGCCGCTGACGGCGGCCGGGTTGACCGCGGGCAGCGTGCGGCCGCCGACGTGGATGCTGGCGATCGTGCCGGCGGGCGCCTCGACGTTGGTGTAGGAGATGCCGGCCTTCGCCAGATAGGCCTTGGCGATGTCGCACGAGCTGGTGTCGAACTTGTTCTTGCCGACCGGGTCGAACTGCACCGAGCACTCGTTGGGATCGGCGACGACGGAGACCGGCGTGGTCTGCGACGCCTCGTACAGCGCCGGATTGGCGGCGTGCGACATGGCCTGGAACAGCGGGTAGTAGAGCAGCGCCGACAGGAGGAAGCCCGACAGCAGCACCGGCTTGCGGCCGATCTTGTCCGACAGCCAACCGAAGAACACGAACGCCGGAGTCGCGATCAGCAGCGCGACCGCCACCAGGATGTTGGTGGTGGCCCCGTCGACGCGCAGCATCTTTTCGAGGAAGAACAGCGCATAGAACTGGCTGGTGTAGAAGATCACCCCCTGCCCCATCGCCGCGCCCAGCAGCGCGACCAGCACCACCTTCAGGTTGCGCCAGGTGCCGAACGCCTCGGTCAGCGGCGCCTTGGAGGTCTTGCCCTCGGCCTTCATCCGCTGGAACACCGGGCTTTCGCTCATCTGCATGCGGATCCACATCGACACCGCAAGCAGCACGATCGAGATCAGGAACGGCACGCGCCATCCCCAGCTCGCGAACGCCTCCTCGCCCACCGCGAAGCGCGTGCCGATCACGATCAACAGCGCGGCGAACAGCCCGAAGGTGGCGGTCGTCTGGATGAAGCTGGTGTAGAGCCCGCGCTTGTTGTTGGGCGCATGTTCGGCGACGTAGGTGGCGGCGCCGCCGTACTCGCCGCCCAGCGCCAGCCCCTGGAGCAGCCGCAGCGCCACCAGCGCGATCGGCGCGGCGACGCCGGCGGTGGCGTAGCTCGGCAGCAGGCCGACGACGAAGGTCGACAGGCCCATGATCCCCATCGTCACCAGGAAGGTGTTCTTGCGCCCGACCATGTCGCCGATCCGCCCGAACACCAGCGCCCCGAACGGCCGCACCGCGAAGCCGGCCGCGAACGCCGCCAGCGCGAAGATGAAGCCGGTCGTCTCGTTCACGCCCGAGAAGAACTGTGCGGTGATGATCGTGGCCAGCAGGCCGTAGAGGTAGAAGTCGTACCACTCGAACACCGTGCCGAGGGACGAGGCCGCGATGACGAGCTTCTCGCTCTGGGTCGCGGTGTGATGCTTGGGAAGGTCGCCGGGTAGGGTCGCCATTTCGAGCCCCTCTCCTTGGAGGTTGCGGGAGCGGCGCGGCCCTCTGGCGGGGCCATCGCCGCCTGGGTTCTAGAAGCTGTATTTCGCCGCGAACTCGCCGCGGTCGAGCGTGCCGCTCGCCCCGGTGATCAGTTCGCGCTCGCCGTGGCGATATTCGAAGCCGAAATCGAGGTTCTTGACCGGCGAGTAGAAGAGGTTGGCCGCGGCGCTCCACGACGACTCGCTCGCCCCCGCCGCCGCCACCCCGTCCTGGTACTTGCCCTTTTGGAAGGCGGCCATGATCGTCGACCGCAGCTGCTCGGTCCAGCCGAGGCGGACCGCACCGAACCCGGCGGTGACCGTCGGCGTATACAGCCTGCCGTCGGTGCCGAGCACCGCATCGGGAATCAGGTTGAGCCCGACGTACCGGCCGATGCCGTCGCCGTGGTTGAGCATGAAGCGCACGTCCCAGCGCTTGTCCTCGGTCAGCGGCAGCTTGCCCGCGAACGACACGCCCCAGCCCGCGGCGCTGTCGTCGACGGTGCCGGTGTCGACGGTGAGCTTGCGCGCGAGGCCGGCCAGCGACAGCTCCATGCCGTTCGGCATCAGCCAGTTGAGCCGCGCGGCGAAATCGGGAAGCCGATCGGTCGCGCTGCTGACGTTGGCCGCGCTGGTGGTGGTCGCGTAGGAGGTGTCGGGGTTCTCCACCGCCACCGACAGCGACAGCTCGGGCGAGAGCTTCTCGGTATAGCGAAGCTGCGCCTGGCGGATGAAGACCGTACCGTCGCTCGGCCCCAGGAAGTCGGTCGTCTCCGGCAGCGCCGCGACATATTGGAAGGTCGACCATTCCTGGCCGACCAGGAACTTGTCGTAGGTCAGGAACGCGCGGCGCAAGCCAAGGTCGTAGCCGTTGACGACGCGCTGGTTGCCCTGGGTGCCGGGCACCACCTGGAAATCGGCCTCGAACAGTGCCTTGAGCTCCTTGCCGGCGACCGGCGTCGCGGTGGAGATGGCGATGCGGGTCTGCTTGGCGTGCGCCTCGAAATTGTTGCCGGTGCTCACCCCGCCGACGGGGATGAAGCTCGGAAAGTAGAAATCACGCCCCACGCTGTCGGCGGCGATGTTGCCGCCGTCGTAGTGCGACACCGCGGCCCAGGTCTTGAAGAAGCCGTTGATCCGCACCGTCGTGCCGGCGACCTTGAACCCGTCCTGCGCAGGCGCGGCAGTGGGCGGCGGCGGTGCCTTCGCCTCGGCGACGATCGCGCGGCCGCCGGTGGGCTGCTCGGGGCCCGACTGACCGCTGGTGCCCGGCGCCTGCGCCTGCACCACCTGCGGCTGGGCGACCGGGCCGCCGCTGGGGGGCGCCGCCGTCGCGCTGCTCGCGGTCGGTGTCGAGCGGGCCGCGGCGAGTTCGGCGCGCAGCTGCTGCACCGCCTGTTCGAGCGTGTTGAGCCGGGCCTCCAGCTCCGCCTCGCGCTGGCTGGAGGCGGGGGCGGATTGCGCCAGTGCCGGCAGCGGCACGGTGAGCATGGTCCCCGCCAGCGCGGCCCGGACGATCGCTGATCTCTGCATCATCTCTCCTCATCCCATTTGGGTCTTGCGCCGCTTGTCGGGACCGCAAGAGAATGCGGGAGAGAAACGGCACCGCGCTAGGGCGACCAAGGTCGTGGGTGCACGCTGCGCTGCGCTGCGGTAGCCCTGCGAAAAATGGAGAGGATGATGACCGAGTCCTGCTACCCCGTTCCGGCCGAATGGGCCGAGAAGGCGCTGATCGACCAGGACCGCTACGCCGCCATGTACCAGGAGGCCGCGACCGATCCCGACGCCTTCTGGGCGCGCGAGGCCGAGCGGCTCGACTGGGTGCGCTTCCCCAAGCGGATCAAGGACACCTCGTTCGAGGAAGCCGACTTCCACATCCGCTGGTACGAGGACGGCATCCTCAACGTCGCCGAGAACTGCGTCGACCGCCACGCCGCCAAGGACCCGGACCGCACCGCCATCCTGTGGGAAGGCGATACGCCCGGTGAAGAGCGCACGATCAGCTACGGCGAGCTGAAGGAGGAGGTCAGCCGCCTCGCCAACGCCTTCAAGACCGCGGGCGTCAAGAAGGGCGACCGCGTCACCATCTATCTGCCGATGATCCCGGAGGCGGCGTTCGCGATGCTCGCCTGTGCGCGGATCGGCGCGGTGCATTCGATCGTCTTCGCCGGCTTTTCGCCCGACAGCCTCGCCAACCGCATCGAGGATTGCGGGTCGAAGCTGGTCATCACAGCCGACGAAGGCTTGCGCGGCGGCAAGCGCGTGCCGCTGAAGGCCAATGTCGACGCGGCGCTGGCGGAAGCAGCCGGCAAGATCGTGGAGGCGGTGATCGTCGTCCGCCGCACCGGCGCCGACGTGGCGATGCAGGAGGGCCGCGACCTCTGGTACGACGATGTCGTGCAGGCGGAGACGACCGACTGCCCGCCCGAGCCGATGGGCGCGGAAAAGCCGCTGTTCATCCTCTACACCTCGGGCTCGACCGGCAAGCCCAAGGGCGTGCTGCACACCACCGGCGGCTATCTGGTGTGGGCGTCGATGACGCACGAATATGTGTTCGACTATCGCCAGGGCGAAGTCTTCTGGTGCGCGGCCGACGTGGGCTGGGTCACCGGGCACAGCTACATCGTCTATGGTGCACTCGCGAACGGCGCGACGACGCTGATGTTCGAGGGCGTGCCCAACTACCCCGATTTCTCGCGCTTCTGGCAGATCGTCGACAAATATCAGGTGACGAGCTTCTACGCGGCGCCGACGGCCTTGCGCGCCCTGATGCGCGAAGGCGACGAGTGGGTGAAGAAGACCAGCCGCGCCTCGCTGCGTGTGCTCGGGTCGGTGGGCGAGCCGATCAACCCGGAGGCGTGGGAATGGTATTACCGCGTCGTCGGCGACGGCCGCTGCCCGATCGTCGATACCTGGTGGCAGACCGAAACCGGCGGCCACATGATCACGCCGCTGCCCGGCGCGACGCCGCTCAAGCCGGGATCGGCGAGCAAGCCGCTGTTCGGCGTGCTGCCGCAATTGGTCGACTCCGAAGGGCGGGTGCTGGAGGGCGCGACCGAGGGCAATCTGGTGATCGCCGACAGCTGGCCGGGGCAGATGCGGACCGTCTGGAACGACGCCGACCGCTTCTTCCAGACCTATTTCACCACCTATCCGGGCAAGTATTTCACCGGCGACGGCTGCCGCCGCGATGCCGACGGCTATTACTGGATCACCGGCCGCGTCGACGACGTCATCAACGTCTCGGGCCACCGCATGGGCACCGCCGAGGTGGAGAGCGCGCTGGTGGCGCATCCGAAGGTCGCGGAAGCCGCGGTGGTCGGCATGCCCCACGACGTCAAGGGCCAGGGTATCTACGCCTATGTGACGCTCAACGCCGGCGAGGAAGGCGACGTCGCCTTGCGCAAGGAGCTGATCCAGTGGGTACGGCGCGAGATCGGCCCGATCGCCACGCCCGATGCGCTGCAGTTCACCCCCTCGCTGCCTAAGACCCGTTCGGGCAAGATCATGCGCCGCATCCTGCGCAAGATCGCCGAGAACGACTTCGGCAGTCTAGGCGACACCTCGACGCTCGCCGACCCGAGCGTGGTGGACGCCTTGATCGCGGGCCGGGAGGACGCCACCAAGCTGGCCGCATGACCCCCCGCACGATCCTGGTCGCGGACGACCACCCGCTGTTTCGCCAGGCGCTCAAGCTCGCGATCGGCCGGGCCGCGCCGGACGCGACCGTGCTGGAGGCCGGGCAGCTGCACGAGGCGCTCGAACAGGCGGCGGCCGCACCGCGGCTCGATCTGGTGACGCTCGACCTGCGCATGCCCGGTGCCGACGGCTTCTCGGGCGTGGCGCAGCTCCATGCCGAGCGGCCGGGGACGCCGATCCTGGTGGTGTCCTCGGCCGACGCCGCCGAGGCCGCGCATCGCGCGCGCGCCTATGGTGCGACCGGCTTCGTGTCCAAGACCGCCGAGCTGGCCGAGCTCGAACGCGCGGTCGCGCGCGCGCTCGACGGGGTCGCCGATCCGCTGCCCGAGCCGACCGGCGACGCCCCGAGCGACATCGCGACCCGCATCGCCAGCCTGACCCCCACCGAGCTGAAGGTGCTCACCGGCGTGATGGCGGGCAAGCTCAACAAGCAGATCGCCTTCCAGCTGAGCGTGTCGGAGGCGACGGTGAAGGGGCATATGACCGCGATCCTGCGCAAGCTGGGCGTGCTCAACCGCACCCAGGCGGTGCTCGCCGCGCGTACCCTCGACCTCGCGATCGAGGATTAGCGCCGCGGCGATCACCATCCGCCGCACTGCGTTGCGGATTCGCGAAAATTCCTTGCATTGCGGCGGCTTCGCGATCAGTCCCCGCGCCCGCCCCGGCGGCGCGCGGAACCTTGCGGGGCTGCGCGAATTGCACCACGATCCCGTCTTGATCGGACCGTCGCCGGCGGCCGTTCCCTCGTTGTTTCGGAAGCCAGCGCCATGCCCGACGTCCCGCCGATCGCCACCGGAAACGCGGGGCTCGACCGCATTCTGCGCGGCGGGCTTCCGGCCAACCGCCTGTATCTGCTCGAGGGGGCGCCCGGATCCGGCAAGACCACGCTGGCGCTCCAGTTCCTGCTGGAAGGGGTCCGGAACGGCGAACGGGCGCTGTACATCACCCTGTCCGAAACCAAGGAAGAGCTGGGCGTCGTCGCGGAGTCGCACGGCTGGAGCATCGGCGATTTCGCGGTGTTCGAACTGAGCGCGGCCGATGCGGTGCTCGGCGAGGGACGCGCGCAGTCGATCCTCTATTCCTGGGAGATGGAGCTCGGCGAGACGATCAAGCTGATCGAGGCGGAGGTCGAGCGCGTCCAGCCGACCCGCGTCGTGTTCGACAGCCTGTCGGAAATGCGGCTGCTGGCGCAGGATCCGCTGCGCTATCGCCGCCAGGTGCTGGCGCTCAAGCAGTTCTTCGCCGGGCGCAACATCACCGTGCTGCTGGTCGACGACCTCACCGCCACCGCCGACGGCAGCGACACCCACCTGCACAGCCTGTGTCACGGCGTCCTCACGCTGGAACGGCTGACGCTGGACTTCGGCGCGGCGCGGCGCCGGCTGCAGGTGCAGAAGCTGCGCGGGGTGGACTTCGTCGCCGGCTACCACGACTTCGCCATCCGCACGGGCGGGCTCGATCTCTACCCGCGGCTGGTGGCGGCCGAGCACCATGCGCCGTTCGTGGGCGATCCGATCGAGAGCGGCGTGGTAGAGCTCGACGCCATGCTCCACGGCGGGCCACTGCGCGGCACGTCCACGCTGATCACCGGGCCGGCGGGAACCGGCAAGACCACGATCGCGCTGCAATATCTCCATGCCGCCTGCGAGCGCGGCGAGCACGCGGTGCTCTACGAGTTCGACGAGCGGGTCGGCACACTCCTCGCCCGCGCACGCGCGTTCAACCTCGACATCCAGAAGCATCTCGACAGCGGCCTGCTCACGGTGGAGCAGATCGACCCTGCCGAGCTTTCGCCCGGCGAATTCACCCAGCGCGTGCGACGGCAGGTGGAGGACGACGCGGCCCGCATGGTCGTGATCGACAGCCTTGCCGGCTATCTCGCCGCCATGCCGCAGGAGCAGCAGCTGATCCTGCAGCTGCACGAGCTGCTGTCCTACCTCAACCAGCAGGGCGTCGTGACCTTCCTGATCAACCCGCAGGAAGGCGCGTTCGAGCCGACGCGAACCAGCTTCAGCGTCTCGCCGATCGTCGATGCGGTGCTGATGCTGCGCTTCTTCGAGGCGGAGGGACGCATCCGCAAGGCGATCTCGGCCGTCAAGAACCGCGCCGGCGGGCATGAGGATGCGATCCGCGAGTTCCGCATCGACACGCAAGGCGTGCGCGTCGGTGCGCCGCTGGTGGCGTTCCGCGGCGTGCTGTCCGGCACGCCCGAATACACCGGCGAGCGCACGCCGCTGATGGAAGACCGCGCTCGTGGGGCATAGGGAGGCGGCGGAAGGGCACAAGGTTCTGGTCGCCGCGCCGTTCGGGCGCGACGCCGAGGCGACCGTCCGCCTGCTCGAAGCGGAGGGATATCACGCCTTCGCCTGCCCCACCCTCGATGCGGTGGCCGAGGCGCTCGACGAACAGGTCGGCGTGGTGCTGCTCACCGAAGAGGCGATGCGCTTCGGAATCGACGCGCTGCGGGCGGTGCTGAGCGCGCAGCCCAGCTGGTCCGACGTGCCGTTCGTGCTGCTGGCCGCGCCGCACCACGGCGGCCACGGCACGTCCGACATGCTGCGCGAGCGGCTGCTCGAGCTTACCGGCAACGCGATCGTCCTCGAACGGCCGATGGGGGCGGCATCGCTGGTCAGCGCGACCGCCTCGGCGATGCGCTCGCGCCAGCGCCAGTTCGAGACCCGCGACCGGATGCGGGAGCTCGAAACCAGCCGCACCGCCCTCGCCGCGAGCGAGGCGGAGCTGCGGCGGGTCGCGGACGCGCTGCCGGTGCTGATCGCATTCATCGGCCGGGACCAGCGCTACCGCTTCGCCAACCGCGCCTACGAAGACTGGTTCTATGTGCGCCCGGAGAACGTGGTCGGCCGCCACATCCGGGACGTCGTCGGAGACGACGGCTATGCCCTTCGCCGTGCCGACATCGAGCGCGCGCTCGCCGGCGAGACGGTGCGGATCGAGATGCCGACCCCGCACCGCGACGGGCGCCGCCGCGATGCCGAGATCCGCTACCTTCCCAGGTACGATGCCGACGGCGTGGTCGACGGCTTCCACATCTTCGCGATCGACATCACCGACCGCAAGCAGACCGAGGAGGAACTCGCCCAGCGCGTCGCCGAGCGCACCGCTGCGCTGGAGGCGGAGATGGCGAACCGCGCCCATGCCGAAGCGGCGCTGCGCCAGAGCCAGAAGATGGAGGCGGTCGGCCAGCTGACCGGCGGCATCGCGCACGATTTCAACAACATGCTGACCGGCGTGATCGGCGCGATGGACATCCTCAAGCGGCGGATCGCCGCAGGTCGCTACGACGATCTCGACCGGTTCATGGATGCCGCCTCTGCCTCGGCGCAGCGCGCGGCGGCGCTCACCGCGCGGCTGCTCGCCTTCTCGCGCCGCCAGTCGCTCGACAGCCAGCCGGTCGAGGTCAACGCGCTGATCGCCTCGCTCGAACCGCTGCTGCGGCGTTCGATCCGCGAGAACATCGCGCTGCACGTCGAGCAGGATTGCCCCGTATTGTGGGCGGTGAGCGACACCAACCAGCTCGAAAACGCGATCCTCAACCTGACGATCAACGCTCGCGACGCGATGCCCGAGGGCGGACAGCTGACGATCGAAACCCGGATGGTCGAGCTCGACGTGGCCTATGCCAGCTCGCGCCCCGAGATCGAGCCGGGCCGCTATGTGGTAATCGCCGTCTCCGACACCGGCGTCGGAATCCCGCCCGACGTACTGGAAAAGGTGTTCGACCCCTTCTTCACCACCAAGCCGATCGGTCAGGGCACGGGGCTCGGGCTGTCGATGGTCTATGGCTTCGCGCGCCAATCGGGCGGTCAGGTGCGGATCCATAGCGAGGTGGCGACCGGGACGACGGTTTCGCTGTACCTCCGCGCTGCCGAGGAACAGGAGTCCCCGGCCGAGTCCCCCGCCCCGCCGGCGATCGCCGAGGGCCGCGGCCAGACGGTGCTGCTGGTCGAGGACGATCCGTCCGTCCGCCTGCTCGTGCGCGAGGTGCTGGAGGAGCTCTGCTACCACGCCGTCGAAGCGGATGAGCCCAATGCCGCGATCAAGATCCTCGCATCCGATCGGACGATCGATCTGATGGTCTCCGACGTCGGCCTGCCCGGGATGAACGGCCGCCAGCTCGCCGAGATCGCGCGCCAGCAGCGGCCCGAGCTGCCGATCCTGTTCGTCACGGGCTATGCCGAAAACGCGGCGATCCGCGCCGACTTCCTGGGCAACAACATGGCGATGATCACCAAGCCGTTCACGATCCAGGGGCTGTCGACCAAGATCCGGGAGATGCTGGGCTAGGCCGCGCCGCTCAGTTGCGGGCGCCGGGCGGCACCACCGGCAGCGGCAGCGGCGCGACCGGCACACCTTCCTCGACGAGCGCGCGCGCCTCCTGCAGCGAAGCCTGGCCGTGGATCGGCGCGCTGGTCTCTTCGCCCAGGTGCATCGCCCGCGCGCGATCGGCGAAGCCGGTGCCGACCCATTCCGACCCTTCCAGCGCCTTGGCCTGCGCCTGGGCGAGCGCCGCGAGCGCGGCCTTCATCCGGTCGGGCGCAGGCTGGGTCGGGGCCGCGGCGCGCTGGTTGCCCTTGGCGGCGACATTGGGGGCCATCACCGCCTTCTCGACGGCACCGCTGTCGCACATCGGGCAGCGCACCAGTCCGCGCGCCTTCTGGTCGGCATAGTCGGCGCTGGAGCCGAACCAGCTTTCGAACACATGCCCGCCGTCGCAGCGCAGGTCGAACACGATCATCCGACGCGCTCGACCGGTGGAATCGCGCGGCGATGCCTGAGCACCGGCAGCCGTGCGCGGACATCCGCGAGAACCGCCGGATCGAGATCGGCGAACCCCAGCCCCGGCGCCTCGCTCATGTCGAGCAGCACCTCGCCCCAGGGATCGACGACCAGCGAGTGGCCGTAGGTCGTGCGACCGTCTTCATGGACGCCAGTCTGCGCCGCCGCGACGACGAACGCGGCCGCCTCGACCGCGCGGGCACGCAGCAGCAGGTGCCAATGCGCAGCACCGGTCGGCCGGGTGAAGGCGGCCGGCACCGCCAGCACCTCCGCACCCGCATCGCTCAGTGCGCGATACAGGTCGGGGAAACGCAGATCATAGCAGATCGACAGGCCCAGCGGCCCCACGGGCGTATCGGCGACCACCGCCGTCTCGCCCGGCGCATAGGCGGCGGATTCCTGCCAGCGCTCGCCGGTCGGCAGCGCGACGTCGAACAGGTGCAGCTTATCGTAGCGGGCGCGCACGGCGCCATCGGGGCCGATCACGAAGCCGCGGTTGGCGAGCCGGCCGTCGGGTCGGCGGATCGCGAGCGATCCCAGCTGCACCCACAGCCGATGCTCGGCTGCCGCCGCGCGCATCGCCGCCAGCACCGGATCGCTCGCCTCGTCGGTGATCGACGCCGCCGCCCGCACGCGATCGCGGTCGACCAGCCCCGACATCTCGGGCGTGAACAGCATCGCGGCACCGCCGGCGGCCGCTTCCGCCACCGCGTCGCTCAGAACGGCCGCATTGGCGAGCGGGTCGATCCCGCTCGTCATCTGCAGCAGGGCGATCCTCATTGCGCGAGCAGCGGGTCCAATCCCCCTTGCCGGTCGAGCGCGGCGAGGTCGTCCGATCCGCCGATATGGCGCCCGTCGATGAACACCTGCGGCACGGTCGAACGACCGTTCGCGCGCTGGATCATCTCCGCGCGGCGCTCGCCGCCCATCGTGATGTCGAATTCCTCGAAGCCGGCACCCTTGCTGTCGAGCAGCCGCTTGGCGCGGGTGCAATAGGGGCAGAACGCCTTGGTGTAGATCTCGATCTTTGCCATCGCCTTGAGGTGTGTCGCCAGGGGCTGCTTGTCAATCGTCCGCCTCGCTGAGCACGCGTGCCCAGCACAGCACCGTCACCGCGGCCGCGCCGGCCGCGATCAGCCGCCGCGCGCATCCGTCGGCGGTCGCGCCCGAGGTGTACACGTCGTCGACCAGCACCACCTTCCTGCCGTTCAGCCGCGGCCTCATGGTGGGCGGTACCGCGAACGCCCCCGCCAGCGCCTTGGCGCGCGCTCTCCGGCCAAGCCCGCGCAGCGGCGGCGTCGCACGGGTGCGGACCAGGACGTGCGCGTCGGCGCGAACGCCGCTCACCGCCGACAGCGCGCGCGCGATCAGCACCGCCTGGTTGTAGCCGCGCGTCCACAACCGCCGGCGGTGGAGCGGCACGGGCACCAGCAGGTCGGCATCCGGGGGAAGCTGCCGCAGCATCAGCCGCGCCATCGTCTCGGCCGCGGCCAGCCTGCCGCCGTATTTGAGCTTCAGCGCGACGTCGCGCGCGACCGCGCCATAGGCCACCGCTGCCCGCGCCCCGGCGTGGCGCGGCGGTGCTTCGAGGCAGGCCGCACAGCAGGCATCCTCGCCGCGGTCGTGATCGAACGGCAGCGCACAGCGCGCGCACCACGGCGGCCCCAGGAAGCGCAGACCCGCCCAACAGCTCGGGCAGAAGCGGTGGTCGGCCTCCGTCACCTGGCCGCACGCCGGGCAGCGCGGCGGCAGCGCCAGCGCGATACTGCGTCGGACCAGGGCGGCGACGGCATTCACCCCGACCTTGTCGCCGCCTGCGCGAAGGCGCACAAGCGCCGCCGTGCAACCGCCCGAGATCTTTCACCGCGTCGCGCGCCGCCTGCGCCGCGACCGTGCCGCCGACCGCTTCGCCGAAGCCGATTTCCTGCGCGCCTTCATGGTCGAGGGGCTGACCGAACGGCTCGACGCCGTCACCCGCCAGTTCGAGGACGTGCTCGACCTCGGCTGCTTCGACGCCGGGATGCCGCTGCCCGGCGCTCGCGTCGTTCGCGCCGACCCCGGCTTCGCCTTCGCGCGCGCGGCCGGCGGGGTGCAGTGCGACGAGGACCGGCTGCCGTTCGCCGAAGGCTCGTTCGACCTGATCGTCTCGGCGGGCACGCTCGATCAGGTCAACGACCTGCCGGGCGCGCTGGCGCTGATCCGCCGCGCGCTGCGGCCCGACGGGCTGTTCCTCGCCGCCTTCACCGGCGGCGGCACGCTGGCGACGCTGCGTGCGACGCTGATGGCCGCCGAGCAGGAGCGGCCGGCAGCGCGGGTCCATCCGCAGGTCAAGCTCCAGTCGGCGGGCGACCTGCTGATGCGCGCCGGATTCGCGCTGCCGGTGGCCGATTCGGAGACGCTCACCGTGCGCTACGGCACGCTCGGCCGGCTGCTCGAGGATCTGCGCGGGATGGCGGCGACCAGCCTGCTCACCGACCGGGCGCCGCTCTCGCGCAGCGCCATCGCCCAGGCGGCGGAAGGCTTCGCCGCCCGCGCGGACGCGGGGGGTCGCACGCCCGAACAGTTCGAGGTGATCTACCTGACCGGCTGGGCGCCCTCGCCCGACCAGCCCAAGCCCGCACGCCGCGGCAGCGCGACCGTGTCGCTGGCGGACGCGCTGCGGCCCAAGCCCTAGATCAGCGCTTCGAGCAGCCCGATCAGCGGCCGGTCGGCGGGCGGCATGTCGAGCCGGTGGAGCTCGACCGGTCGTACCCAGCGCAGTGCGGTCGCATGCCGCGCCTCGACGATCCCCGACCATTTGCGCAGCGCGTAGAGCAGCAGCAGAAGGTGCCGGTCGCCCAGGGCTTCGCTGGCGAAGGCGGCCGGTGCCAGGCAGGATCGCTCGACCCGGATGCCGAGTTCCTCGTACAACTCGCGGATCAGCGCCGCTTCCGGGAGTTCACCGCGCTCCAGCTTGCCGCCGGGGAATTCCCACAGACCCGCCATCGGCAGCCCCTGCGGCCGTTGCTGCACCAGCACGCGCCCGTCGCCGTCCACCAGCGCCGCCGCGACCACCATCAGCAGCGCCCCCTTCCCCGCGTCCGCGCCGTCCTTGCTCAGCATTTCTTTACTCCGTTCCCCGTAGCCTGTTGGTTATGCGAGCAAAAAACCAGTGGAGGCGCCCCTGTTCACGCCTCGGGCGGGCCCTCCTACGCAACCGGCATGGCGCGACGGCGATCGAATACGGCCTGATTCTGGCGCTCATCACGCTCGCTTGCCTCGTCAGCCTTGTGCCCTTCGCCGGAAAGGTCGTCGGCCTATGGCAGAAGACCGACGAGAAGGTCGCCGGTGCGACCGGGCAATGAAACATCCATGCTCCCGGCTTTAAACGCTTTTTCAACGAACCGGGGCCTAGAGGGGTTTTGCTGCACCGGGTTTCCTCCGGCTCAGCCGGGTATGTTGAAGCAATGTCGGAGTTCGCAATGCAGAAGATTCGCACGTTCCTGAAGAACAGCAAGGGCGCCACCGCTATCGAATATGGCCTGATCGCCGCCCTGATCGCCGTCGCCGCCATCACTGCAATGACCACCGTTGGAAAGAGGGTCACCAAGACCTTCGACACGGCCGGCAGTGCCTTGCCTACTGAGTAACAAGCTCTAACCCTTCGCGGAAAAAGGGGTGGGAATTAGTCTCACCCCTTTTTTTAGCGTGTCGCCCCGTCAGCCCCGCCCCATCTCCAGGAACTTGGCGCGGCGATCGCGGCGCAACTGATCCGCCGTCTGCCCTTCCAATTGGCCGAGCGCGCCGTCGAGCGCCGTACCCAGCGCTTCGATCGCCGCCGCCGGCGCGCGATGCGCGCCGCCCAGCGGTTCCGCGACGATCGTGTCGATCACGCCCAGGGCGAGCAGATCCTGCGCGGTCACCTTCATCGCCTCGGCCGCATCGGGCGCGCGATCGGCGGTGCGCCACAGGATCGACGCGCAGCCCTCCGGCGAGATCACCGAATAGACCGCGTGCTCCATCATCAGCACCCGGTTGCCCGCCGCCAGCGCCACCGCACCGCCCGAACCGCCCTCACCCAGGATCGCCGCCACCATCGGCACGCCCAGGTTGAGGCTCGCCTCGGTCGAACGCGCGATCGCCTCGGCCTGGCCGCGCTCCTCGGCCTGGATACCGGGAAAGGCGCCCGAGGTGTCGACCAGCGTCACCACCGGCAGCCCGAAGCGATCGGCGAGCTGCATCAGCCGGATCGCCTTGCGATAGCCCTCCGGCTTGCCCATGCCGAAATTGTGCTTGAGCCGGCTGGCAGTGTCGTCGCCCTTCTCGTGGCCGATCACCATCACCTTGCGGCCGTTGAGCCGCCCCATCCCACCGATGATCGCCGAATCGTCGGCGAAGGCGCGGTCGCCGCCCAGCGGCATGAACCCCTCGATGAGCGCAGCGACATAATGCTTGAAGTGCGGACGCTCCGGATGACGGGCGACCTGCGTCTTCTGCCACGGCGTCAGCTTCGCGTAGGTATCGCGCAGCAGCCGGTCCGACTTGGACTGAAGCCGCGACACTTCCGCCGCGATGTCCAGCTCGCCTTCCGCCGCGGTGTCGCGCAGCTCGTCGATGCGGCCTTGCAGCTCTGCGATCGGCTTTTCGAAGTCCAGAAAGGTGGCCATCAACTCGGGTTCCGTCTTGGTAGGGGCGCGCTGCCGGTTACGGGGCGCGGCGGGGGGCGTCAACGAGCGGATGGCGCGCGTTGACCAGCTCGACCAGCCGCTGGCTGTCGACATGGGTGTAGATTTCGGTGGTGGCGATGTCGGCATGGCCCAGCATCGCCTGCAAGGCGCGCAGGTCAGCGCCGCCCTCCAGCAGGTGCGTCGCGAAGGCATGGCGCAGCACGTGCGGGCTCACCCGATCGGGCGGGATGCCGGCTTCGGCCGCCAGTGCCTTCATCAGCTGGTACAGCCGGATGCGCGACAGATGCGTCTTGCCCGAGGAAAACAGCCACGGCCGATCGGCGGGCGCATGCGCCCGCCACGCCGCCACCGCGGCGCGCGCGCGATCGGACACCGGCACCATCCGCTCGCGCCCACCCTTGCCGCGCAGGATCAGGTACGGCCGATCCGGCGCGACCGCGTTGCGCGGCAGCGACACCAGCTCAGTCGCCCGCAGGCCCGATCCGTAGAGTAGCTCGACCAGCGCGGCGAGCCGCAGGTCGAGCGGATCGGGCGGGTCGCGCGCGATCCGCGCTGCGATCGCGGCGAACAGCCGATCGACATCGGCCGCCGACAGGGTACGCGGCAGCGGGCGGGCGGCACCGGGCCGCGGCAGCACCGCACCGGGATCGTCGGCGCGCAGCCCCTCGTCGGCCAGGAAGGCGAAGAAGCGCCGCAACGCCGCCGACTTGCGCGCGACGGTAGCGCGCGACAGCGCCTGCCACTGCTCCGTGAGCCGCTCGAGCGCCCCCCGGTCGGCGTCGGCAAGCCGCCCGGCCAGCACCTCCGAAGCCAGCCGCAGGTCGGTGCCATAGGCCAGCAGCGTATTGCGCGCCGCCCCCGCCTCCGCCGCCAGCATTTCGAGGAAGCGGTCGATCAGGATGCGGTCGCTGGAGAGAGCGGCGCTCGACGCGGGCGCGTCGGGCTCGCTCACGCGCGGGCGATCGCCTCGGCGGCGATCATCCGCGCCTCGCCTTCCAGCCCGACGGCGCGCAGCGCGGCGACGATGTGGAACAGCGCCTGCGGCGAGACCCCGCGCCAGTCGCGCGTCTGCATGCCGACGCCAGCGAGCAGCAGCACCGTCGCAGGCTGGTCGCGCCCGGCGGCGAGCGCGATCGCGCGTGTCCAGGCGTTTTCGGCGCCGACCGGCACCTCGAGCGACTGTGCCAAGCCCTCGGCATCGCCGGCCGACAATCGGCCCAGGCCCGCGAGACCCGCGAACAGCAGCTGCCCCTTGCGCGCGTCGCTGCCGGCGTAGCGCGACACCGCGCTCTCCGCCACGCGGCCGCCGCGCGGGTTGGCCAGCGCGAGCATCGCCCAGGCGTCGCCCCCCTCGGGCACGACCGTTCGCCAGCGCAGGGCGCGCAGGTCCATCCCCGCCGACAGCATCGACGCGACCAGCGCATCGCTGTCGGCGGCATAGTCGCCGGTTACCGGGATCGCGGCCGCCGCCCGCGCGGTCAGGATGCGGCGTGCATAGCCGCGCGCGCGATCGGTTTCGCCGCTCCACAGCTGGCGCAGCGCCGTCATGCGATCGGCGACCTGCGCCGCGGCGAAGGCGTCGCGCAGGTCGCGCGCGACGGCGGTCAGCGCGCTGGGCGAATCGTCGAGTTCGCCGACGGTGGCATAGAGATCGACCAGCGCCGCGCTCGACAGCACGCCCTGTGCGGCGGCGAGTTCGGCGTCCGGCACGCGGCGCTCGGGCGCGATGCCCGGCAGCAGCGCATTCCAGGAGCGCACCTGCGGCCCGACGCTGGCGAACAGCGCGTCGGGCACCTCCACGGCGGTCGCATTGGCGAGCCCCCAGCGCCAGGCGCTCAGCTGCTCCACCCCGTCCCACTCGATCGTCACCGATCGGCGGCCCTGCGCCCCGGCGCCGAGCACCTTCTCCGCGAGCTTCAGGTCGATGTCGGCGCCGACGGCACGGCGGCGGAAGGCGCGCTCGGCGGCATCGATCAGCGAGCCGGCCTGCTTGGGCTCGCCGGCCAACCCCGCGCACATCGCGCGCGCCAGTTGCCAGCCACGCTCGGAAGACACGCGTTGTGCCGGCTCGACGATGGGGCAGACCGCGGCGGGATCGGCGGTCGCCAGTGCCGCCTGCATCGCCACCTGGTACATCTTGGGCGTGTAGTTCTCGGTATCGACCGACTGGACGACGGCGCGCGCGGTGGCCGCCTCGCCCATCCGCAGCAACAGCCAGGCGCGCTCGGCGGCGAAGTCGGCGCCGTCGACGCGCGCCGGCGTGTCCACGTCCGAGGCGAGCGCACGCCGCAACGCGATCGACAGCCACCGCGACGCGACCGGCGCGTCGAGCCGGCGCATCAGCGCTTCGAGCATGCGCCCGTCGGCGGTGCCGAACGCACTGCGCGACAGCCCGGCGCCGTCGATGCCGACGTGCGCGGTGGAGCGCCGCGCATATTCGGGCAGCTCGTAGCGGGCGAGCAGCCGCGGATCGACCGGCGTCGGCGTCGCGCTGGGGGTCGGAGTCGGCGTCGGCGTAGGGATCGGCAGCGGCCCAGGCGTCGCGGTCGGCCCCTGCGGCACGCCGGACGGCCGCGCCGCGGGCGGCGGCGCGGGAGTGGCCGGCGCGACCGGATCGTTGAACCCGGGCGGCAGCAGCGATTCGGGGACGTCCTGTCCGAGCGCAGGCAGGCCGATCAGGCCCGCCAGCGCCAGGACCGAAGCGAAGCCGCTAGTTCTGGAGATTTTCAAGCGAGACCGCCTTTTCGACCTGCACCGGCTGCTTCTCGGTCGACCGGCCGGCCAGGAAGAACAGCCCGCCGACGAGGACGAGCAGAACGACGATCAGGAGAACGAGCGATCGGGACATGGGCGGCGAAAACTCACGATTGCGAACCGGGCGCACAAGCTTTTGCCCGCGCGCCGCCACGCTGTATAGCGCCCGCCACGATGCTGCAAACCCATGCCTCGACCCCGCAGTGGAGCGGCAAGCCGATCGTGCTCGTCGGGCTGATGGGCGTGGGCAAGTCCACCGTCGGCCGCCGGCTGGCGCATCGCATGCGGCTGCCCTTCGTCGACGCCGACACCGAGATCGAGCAGGCGGCCGGCATGACCATCGCCGAGATGTTCGAGCGGTTCGGCGAAGCGCATTTCCGCGACGGCGAACGGCGGGTGATCGCACGGCTGATCGACGGCACGCCCAAGGTGATCGCCACCGGCGGCGGCGCGTTCATCAATGCCGAGACGCGCACGCTGATCCTGCGCCAGGCTCTGGCGATCTGGCTCGACGCAGCGCCGGCGGTGCTGGCCGAGCGCGTCGGCCGCCGCGACCATCGCCCGTTGCTGCGCGGCAAGGATGCCAAGGCGGTGCTCACCGAGCTCGCCGCGGTCCGCAATCCGATCTACGCGCTCGCCCCGATCCGTGTCGTCAGCCAGCAGGCGCCGCACGAAGCCACCGTCAACGCCATCCTGGAGGCGATCCGCCCGTGACCACCATCCCCGTCGCCCTCGGCCCCCGCAGCTACGACGTCGTCATCGAGGCGGGGCTGCTCGCGCGCGCCGGGACGCTGCTCGCGCCGATCGCCCGCGGCCGGCCGATGCCGATCGTCGCCGACGAAGCGGTCGCCCCACATCTGGAGACGCTGCGCGCCTCCCTCGCCGAGGCGGGAATCGCGAGCGAGGCGATCGTGCTGCCGGCGGGCGAAGGCTCGAAGAGCTGGGCGACGCTGGAGACGCTGATGGACCGGCTGCTCGCGCTCGGCGTCGAGCGGCGCGACCATATCGTGGCGCTCGGCGGCGGCGTGATCGGCGATCTGGTCGGCTTCGCGAGCGCGATCCTCAAACGCGGCTGCGGCTTCGTGCAGCTCCCGACGACGCTGCTCGCGCAGGTCGATTCGTCGGTCGGCGGCAAGACCGGCATCAACACCCGCGCTGGCAAGAACCTGGTGGGCGCGTTCCACCAGCCGGCAATCGTGCTGATCGACCCGACTACGCTCGACACGCTGCCCGCACGTGAAGTCCGCGCCGGCTATGCAGAGGTCGCCAAATACGGCCTCATCGACGATCCCGAGTTCTTCGCCTGGTGCGAGGGCAACGCCGAACGGCTGCTCGCCGGCGATCCGGAAGCGCGTGAGTTCGCCATCGCCCGTTCGGTCGCGGCCAAGGCGCGGATCGTCGGCGAGGACGAGCGCGAGACCAGCGGCCGCCGCGCGCTGCTCAATCTCGGCCACACCTTCGGCCATGCGCTGGAGGCGGAGGCCGGCTTCGACGGATCGCTGCTCCACGGCGAGGGCGTCGCGGCGGGCATGGCGCTCGCCTTCGCCTTTTCCGCCAGCCGCGGGCTGTGCCCGGCGGCGGATGCCGAGCGGGTCGCCGCGCATCTGCGCGCGGTCGGATTGCCCGACGGGCTCGCTGCCGCGGGGATCGCCGCGAGCGGCGCGCGGCTGGTCGATCACATGCGCCACGACAAGAAGATGGAGGGCGGCACGCTCGCGCTGCTGCTCGCACGCGGCATCGGTCAGACCTATGTCGACCGCGATGTGGCGCTGGAGGAGATCGCCGCATTTCTCGACGCGCAACCGCGGTAGAAATCCCGTCATCCCAGCGAAGGCTGGGATGACGGGGCCGTTTCGGAAGCCGCGGACCAGGCTCGCCGCTACCCGCGCAAGCCCGCGTAGGCGAGCCACACCCAGCCGGCGATCAACGTCGCACCGCCGATCGGCGTGATGGCGCCCAGCCAGCGCGGCGCACCGAGCGCCATCGCGTAGAGCGTGCCCGCGAAGATCAGCCCGCCGACGACGAACAGCCAGCCCGGCCCGCGCAGGTCCAGCCGCAGCGCGACCAGCGCCGCGATCGCGTGGACCAGCTGATAGTGGCCGCCGGTCTGCAGCCAGTCGCGCGCCTGCCCCTCGGCACCGTGCGCGCCGAACGCCCCGGCCGCCACCGCGACCGCGCCCGACAGCGCCGCCAGCATCATCAGCAGGTTCATCTCGCGTGTCTCCTCATGCCTCGCGCGTCAGGCCGTCGCGCGCCGCGCTGCCCTGTTGGTGGCTGAACATGGCCTCACGGCCGGCATAGAGGTCCTGCGCCTCCAATTGCTGGGCGAGCCGCTTGGCATCCAGGTTGCGATACGCCTCTTCGGTCCGGTCGATCTCGCCATCGTCGACGCCGACGCAGGCCATCGCCCGGCGCGCCATCGTCACCGCCGAATCGAGCATCTCGCGGACATAGCCTTCGACCGGCGCGCTCTTCAGCCGCAGCATCGAGCGGCGGTCGAACACCCGCAGGAAGATTGACGCGTCGGGGAAGGCCTGCTTCACCGCCTGCAGATCGGCCAGCTCCATCTGGTCGCGATCCATGCAGAACAGCACCAGCTCCGCCTCCTCCGCGCCGGCGCGGCGCAGCGTGTCGACGCGGGTGCCGTCGCCGTAATAGACCTTCATGCCGAAATCGCCGGCGCGCTCGATCGTCACCGGGTCGGTGTCGATCAGCGATACGCTGATCCCCTGCCCGATCAGCATCTGCGCGACGGTCTGCCCGAAGCGGCCGTAGCCGACCACCAGCGCGGCAGCGCCGTCGTGCTTGGGGCCGTCGAGCCCGTCGGCGCTGGGCTTGGGCTGGGCGCGGAAGCGGCGGGTGAGCATCATCAGGAACGGCGTCGTCGCCATCGACACCGTCACGACCGCGCTGAACACGCTCGCCGCCTCCGGCGCGATCAGCAGCGCATGCTGGGCCTGGCCGAACAGCACGAAGCCGAACTCGCCGCCCTGGCTGAGCAGCAGGCCCAACGCAATCGCCTGCCGCCACTTCATCCCGAACAGCAGCGCGATCAGCCCGATCACCACCGCCTTGGTCGCGATCAGCGCGAGCGCCATGCCGGTCACGAACACCGGCCGCTCGGCGATTGCCGACAAATCGAGCAGCATGCCGACCGCCAGGAAGAACAGCCCGAGCAGGATCGAGCGGAACGGCTCGACGTCCGCTTCCAGCTCGTGCCGGTACGGGCTGTCGGCGAGCATCACGCCAGCGACGAACGCGCCGAGCGCGGTGGACAGGCCGAGCGCCTCCATCACCGCCGCGGAGGCGATCACCGTGAACAGCCCGGCGAAGACGAACATCTCGCGCTCGCCCATGTTGCCGATCAGCCGGAACAGCGGCCGCAGCAGGAAGCGCCCGGCGAGCACCAGTCCGGTGATCGCCGCCACCGTGTAGACCGCGAGCAGCCATCCGGGCGGGCCGCCCGCATCCGCCGGGTTGCGCGACATCGCCGCGACGATGGTGATCAGCGGGACGATCGACAGATCCTGGAACAGCAGGATCGAGAAGGCGCGCTCGCCCGATGGCGTCTTGAGGCGTCCCGCCGATTGCAGCATCGGCAGCACCTGTGCCGTCGACGACAGCGCCAGCGGCAGCCCGAGCGCGAGCGCGGCGGGGGCGGTGAAGCGGGTGAACAGCCACACCACGCCGGTGATGGCGATGCCGCACAGCGCCACCTGCAACAGCCCGAAGCCGAAGATGTCGCGCTTCATCCGCCACAGCCGCGTCGGGCTCAGCTCCAGCCCGACCAGGAACAGCAGCAGGGTGATGCCGAGCTCGGCGATGCCCATCTTCGATTCGGCATCGCCGACCAGACCGAGCACCTGCGGGCCGACGACCACGCCGGCGACGAGATAGCCGAGCGTGGCACCCAGCTTGAGCTTGCGGAAGATCAGGACGAAGACCAGCGCCGCGCCCAGGAGCGGCGCGAAATCGTGGAGCAGCGAGCCGGTGGCCGCGTCCTCCATCAGCCGGCGCGCCCGGCGCGGGCGGCCTCGGCCGCTTCCGCCGCCGCTTCGAACGCGAGCCGGATCGAGGCGTGGCGGGCGCTGTGCGGCAACGCCGGCTCGAACAGCGAAAGGCCCGGCCAATCGGGCGGACCGTTGCCGCCGGCGAGCCAGCCGGTCAGCGCGTCGCGCGCCGCCGCCAGTTCCTCGGGCGAGCGGCCGATCGCATGGGCAGCCATCAGCGACGAGGACGCCTGACCCAGCGCACAGGCACGCACCAGCAGCCCGAGCTGTGCGACCCGGCCCTCAGCATCCAGATCCAGGTCGACGGTCACCCGGCTGCCGCACACCGGCGAACGCTTCTCGACGCTCGCCATCGGCGCGTCCAGACGCTCGTGGTGGGGAATGGTCGCGGCAAGCCGCAGAATTTCGGTGTTGTAAAGCGGCGCGGTCACCGGGTGCATGTAGAGCGCCGGGGTGCCGGGTGCGAGGGGCCGGACCAGGAAAAGCTCACTCGGCGGCGTTCCGGACCCGCTCGCCGAACATCGGCTCGCCGCGGCGCCGGCGATCGACCAGATCGGCGATGCTCCGGCTGGTGGTGTCGAGCAGCAGGTAGGTGCGCGACCGGGTGATCCAGTCGGGCCGGCTGCGCGGCCCGCCCGCGACCGTATCGATCGCCAGCACCAGCAGCAGGAAGCCCAGGCTGCACAGCACCAGACCCTTGACCGCACCGAAGCCGAAGCCGAGCGCGCGGTCTACCGGACCCAGGATCGAGGTGCGCGTGCGCGAGCCGACGCCGTTGGCGACGAGCCGGCCGAGGAAATAGACGACGCCCGCGATCAGCGCGAATGCCAGCGTGGCGGCGCCGGCGCTGGTGCCGATCACGCTGAGCAAGGCGGCGCTGACCGGGGTGTGGAACAGCTTGATCGCCAGCACGACGAAGATCCACGCCGTCAGCGACAGCACTTCGGTGACGAAGCCGCGCTTGAGCCCGAGCAGCGCCGCGCCGCCGACGATCAGCAGCACCACCACGTCGAGTGCGGTCAGTTCCATCGGTGCCCTCCCCAGCGCATGCACCGCGCCCTATCGAGGCGCGCCCGCGAAGTCGAGCGAGCCGTCACCGCCCGAGCATGTGGTCGACGAAGGCGGGCAGGCTGCGGAAGGTGGAGAGCGTCAGGTTGCTCCCCTCCGCGCCTTGCGCCCCCGGCACCATCGCCCGCCCGAAGCCGAGCTTGCCCGCCTCCTTCAAGCGCAGCGCACCGTGCGCGACCGGCCGCACCTCGCCCGACAGCGCGACCTCGCCGAACGCGATCGCATCGGTCGCGACCGGCCGCTCGGCGAGCGCGGAGACCAGCGCCGCCGCCACCGCGAGATCGGCGGCGGGGTCCTGCACGCGATAGCCGCCGGCGATGTTGAGATAGACTTCGGAGGTAGCGAAGGCGAGGCCGCAGCGCGCCTCCAGCACCGCCAGGATCATCGCCAGCCGGCCCGAGTCCCAACCGACCACCGCGCGCCTGGGCGTCGCGCCCGAGGCGAGCCGCACCGTCAGCGCCTGCACCTCGACCAGCACTGGGCGGGTGCCCTCCAGTGCCGGGAAGACGACGGTGCCGGTGACGCTCTCGTCGCGGCTGGTGAGGAACAGCGACGAGGGGTTGGAGACTTCCGCCAGCCCCTCGGTCGCCATCGAGAACACGCCGATCTCGTCGGTGCCGCCGAAGCGGTTCTTGACCGCGCGCAGGATGCGATACTGGTGGCTGCGCTCGCCCTCGAACGCCAGCACCGTGTCGACCATGTGCTCGAGCACGCGCGGGCCGGCGATCGATCCGTCCTTGGTAACGTGACCGACCAGCACCAGCGCGGTGCCGCGCTCCTTGGCGAAGCGGATCAGCTCGCCCGACGAGGCGCGCACCTGGCTGACGGTGCCCGGCGCCCCCTCGATCAAGTCGGAATGCATCGTCTGGATCGAATCGATCACCAGCAGGTCGGGAGCGTTCCCCTCCCCCAGCGTGGTGAGGATGTCGCGCACCGACGTCGCCGCGGCGAGCTGCACCGGCGCGCTGCCGAGCCCCAGCCGACGGGCGCGCAAGCGGACCTGATCCGCCGCCTCTTCGCCCGAGACATAGGCGACCGACTTGCCCGCGAGCGCGAGCTTCGCCGTCGCCTGGAGCAGGAGCGTCGACTTGCCGATGCCGGGATCGCCGCCGATCAGCGTCGCCGAGCCTTCGACGAAGCCGCCGCCCAGCGCCCGGTCGAGCTCCGCGATGCCGGTCGCCATGCGCTCGGGCAGCGGGATGTCGCTGTCCAGGCCGGACAACACGATCGACCGGCCGCCCGACTGAAGATTGTGCCGCGCCTGGAACGGCGTCACCACCGCGCCCGCATCCTCGACCAGCGAATTCCACTCGCCGCAGTCGCCGCATTGCCCCGCCCATTGCGACGTCACCGAGCCGCATTGCTGACAGACGTAGCGCTTCCGAGGTTTGGCCATGACCGAGCCTTAGCGCCGCCGGAACGAAAAGGGAACCATCAGCGACGGCCGACGCGGTAGAGCGCGAAGCGGTCGCCGGCATCCAGCCGGACCAGCGGCAGCGTCGGTGCGAGCCGGGCGTAGCCGGGGTCGATCACCAGCAGATGGTCGTACGCCGGGTCGATCGCGTTGAGCCGGCTGGGGGAGGTGAACTGCTGGAGGCGGCGGTACTCGGGTGTGAATTCGAGCATCTGGCCCGAGATGCTGGCGTACAGGTTGGGCTCGAACGCCTGCCGCCGCGCGACCGCATAGGCGGCGACGTGGAGCAGCGACGGCTGCCGCGACTGGGTGACGGAGGGAACGTCGCCCTGCACCACCATCAGCCGCGCACCGACCGGCAGCCGCGAGAGTGCCGCGTCGATCCGCGCCGTCACCGGCTCCCAGCCGATCCAGGCCCAGGCGATCAGTGCCACCCGTGCGGCGGCGGCCACGAGCATCACCGCGCCGAGCGGCCGTCCGAACCGCATCCAGCGCGCGCCCGGGACAAGCATCGCCAGCGCGAAGAAGGCGATGGTCCACGGCAGGCGATAGTCGACATAGCCGCCGCCGAGCATCGACCGCGGCATCGCCAGCCAGACGAGCCCCATCAGCCCGACGAGCATCACACCGCCGGTCGCGACGCGGACCGTGCGCGTGGCGAGCGCCGCCGCGCCGCATGCCAGCGCCACGCCCAGCAACAGCAGTTCGGCGCGCGGGTTGGCGAACAGCGTGATCGCGACGATCGACTCGGCTTTCTGCTGCAGGCTGCTCCACACGATCCCCTTGCCGTCGGAGGCGGTCGGGCTGAGCGAGAGGAACAGCAGCAGCGGCGGCACCAGGAAGGTCGCGGCGAGCGCCTGCCGGCGCACGACACCCAGCGCCCTGCCCTCGCGCCATCCGGCGACCAGCTCGATCGCGCCGACGGCGATCGCGAACAGTTCGAAGGCGGTGAGGTGGCACAGCAGCAGCGCGATGCTTCCCGCCAGGAACACGGCGACGACGAACGCCGGCGACCGCACGCGCCAGCGCAGGTAGAGCCCGAACAGCAGCAGGCACAGCCCGATGCCGAAGCAATAGCTCAGGAAGCCGAACTGGAACGGCCCGCCGTAGCAGAGCAGCGGCACCGCCCGGTAGATGCGGCTGCGGCCCTCGCCCACCGCCAGGTTGATGGTCCGGGTGCCCGCGAACAGCAGCACGAGGGTGGCGATGCAGAACAGCCGCACCGCCATCTCGACCCCGACGAGGCCGCGTGCGGCGACGACGAACAGCTCCAGCGCCAGGTTCGGCACCAGCCGCCATTCGTAGCTGTAGAAGGTCTGCGCCGCAGAGCTCGTCGCCCAGTCGCGCAGGAGGAACTGGCGCGCGAGGTGGTTCGGCAGGTCCGACAGCGGCAGATGCGCGGTGATCAGCAGCGGCACCAGGCAGGCGAGCAGGATCACCCCGTCGATCAGCCTGCCACGTACGCACGCCATCGCCCCGGTCTCCCGTTGAACCCGCCGGCGCGCTCCTCTGGCGCAGGCACGCTCCCCCTTCTCCTTTCGTTTCGAAGTGCCGCAGTGTCTTTTGGGCTGGCTATTCGAGACGAACGGGGAAGAGACGAATTTTCACAGAGTCTACCACAAGGCCGCGCCGCCTAAAGCAGGCCCCATGCGCAGTGGCCGTCCCGTTTTGGTGCTTTCGGAGTGCGCGCCCTTAGTTACTGCAGCTCAGAGCCTTCCTTCAGCACCTTGCCGCCGTCCTCCTGGACGATCAGGTAGGCGGGGTTCTCCTTGGTGCCGTTCTTGACGATCTTGCTGCCCTTGATCGTGCGCTGGACGCGCCGTTCGAACTTTTCTTCGATCTTGCCGTGCGCGGTTCCCGTGCCCCACTTCCAGCTGACGCTCGCGCCCTTGGCATAGCTGTTCGACATGCACGATCTCCCGGTTCCGAACCGCCCAAGCGCCGGGATCGGCGAATCGTTCCGGTGGCGCCGACCCGGAAGCGCGGCTATGGGCCGCCTCCATGCAGGCGTCCGACCTCCGCGTGGCCATGTTCAGCGGCAACTACAATTACGTACGCGACGGTGCGAATCACGCGTTGAACCTTCTTGCCGGCCACCTGCTGGCGCACGGCGTGACATTGCGCGTCTATTCGCCCACCACGGCGACGGCGGCGTTCGAGCCGACCGGCGAACTGGTCAGCGTGCCGTCGGTGGGGCTTCCGGGCGGGCGCGGCGAATATCGGCTGGCGCTGGGGCTGCCGGCGGCGATCCGCCGCGACCTGGCCGAGTTCCGCCCCAATGTCGTCCACGTTTCCGCCCCCGACGTGCTCGGCCACCGCGCGGTGAGCTGGGCGCGGCGGCACGACGTCGCCTGCCTCGCCTCGCTCCACACTCGGTTTGAGACGTACGCCAGCTATTACGGGATGGGGTTCCTGGAGCCGATCTTCACGACGTTGTCGCGCCGCTTCTACAACCGCACCGATCAGGTGATGGTGCCGACGCCGTCGATCCGGCATCTGATCGAAGGCTGGGGCGTCACCACGCCGATCGGCCTGTGGGGCCGCGGCGTCGATCACGACCGCTTTCGTCCGCAGGCGCGCAGCCTCGACTGGCGCCGCTCGCTTGGCATCGCCGACGATGAGGTGGCGATCGGCTTCCTAGGCCGGCTCGTGCTGGAAAAGGGCCTCGACATCTTTGCCGAGGTGGTGCGGGCGCTGCGCGCGCGCGGCGTTGCCCACAAGGTGCTGGTGATCGGCGAAGGCCCGGCGCGCGACTGGTTCGCCGAGCGGGTGCCCGAGGCGGCGTTCGCCGGCTTCCAGCGCGGCGATGCGCTGGGCCGGGCGGTCGCGTCGATGGACGTACTGTTCAACCCCAGCGTCACCGAGACCTGGGGGCAGGTCACGTCCGAGGCGATGGCGGCCGGGGTGCCGGTGGTCGCGGCACGCGCGACCGGCGCGGTCGACCTGATCGACGACGGCGCAACCGGCGTGCTGGTGCCGCCGCGCGACGTCACCGCCTATGCCGACGCCTTCCAGCGGATCGTCGACGACGCCGACCTCCGCCGGGCGATGGGCGCTGCCGGCCACGCCAAGGCGCAGCGCTACCGCTGGGACACCGCCAACCAGGCGGTGCTCGACGCCTATTGCGAGATGCTGGCTCGGCGGCGGGGTTAGGGCACCTGTTCCCCGGCGCAGGCCGGGGCCCAGTCGCGGTGCCGTTGCGAAGTGGAGCGCATTCCTCAGCGGCTATCCCAACTGGGCCCCGGCCTTCGCCGGGGAACGGGATGCGGGAGCACGCGACGCACAACGCGTCCGCTCAGCGGCCTCCCCTCACGCCGCCTGCCAGTCGAACGTCAACGGCGCCTCGCGGAAGGCAAAGCGGTCGAGGTGGCT
The DNA here is from genome assembly GCF_047975845.1 of Sphingomonas mangrovi. NCBI lineage: Bacteria > Pseudomonadati > Pseudomonadota > Alphaproteobacteria > Sphingomonadales > Sphingomonadaceae > Sphingomonas > Sphingomonas mangrovi. The sequence continues at coordinate 50,374 of NZ_JBIUCZ010000008.1, forward strand.
CGCCACCACGCCCTTGAGCGCCTCCAGTTGCTCGGGCGCAGCCGCGTCGATCCGCACGGTCAGCGTCTCCGCCCCCGCCTCGAACAGCGCGCAGCCGTCGCCCGGCCAGTCGGCACCGCGCGCGTTGCGGGGGAACACCACGGTGCCGCGCTCCGGCGTATAGTCGACCGTCAGATTGTGGCTCCAGTGCTTGCACAGCTGCTGGAGATAGCGGCTGCCGTTCGCGGTCGGCACCTCGGCCACCGCGCGGAACGACGCGGCGCTCATGCCAGCCGCTCGATGCGCTGGGCGGCCTCGTCGAGGATCGCCGCCACCTCGTGCAGCGTCTCTGCCGCGACCTCCTCGCCGCCCAGCCGCTGGCCGAGCACCGCGCGCAGATTGCCCAGCGCGCGCTTGACCGGCCCGCCGCTGGTGCGCGCGTTCATCGTGCCGACCTTCGCCAGCCGCGCGAGCAGCGCCTCGACCAGCTCGCGCTGTTCGTCGAGGTGCGCAGTGCCCGCTGCGGTGATCGCATAGGCCTTGCGCGCGCCTTCCTCGGCCTGTTCCTCGACCAGCGCCATGTCGGCGAGCAGGGTCAGCGTCGGATAGACGACGCCGGGGCTCGGCGCATAGGCGCCGCCGGTGCGCTCCTTGATCTCGCGGATCAGGTCGTAGCCGTGGCGCGGCTGCTGCTCGATCAGCGCGAGCAGCACCAGCCGCAGGTCGCCGCCGTCGAAGATGCGGCGCCGGCCGCCGCGATGGCCTTCCGCGTCGCCGCCCCAGCCGCCGCCGAAGCGTCCCCCGCCGAACGGGCCGCCGCCCCACGGGCCGGCGAAGTCCCGCCCCCCGTGTTCCGGGCCGCGCCCGAATCCGCCGCGTGGTCCGCAGCCGTGTCCCCGCCCGTGGCGGTGGGAATGATGATGCATGCCGAACATGGAACCTCCTTGAGTCGTTCGATAGCGCAAAAGATATATCTAAGATCGCATCGTGCAAGAGGCCTCTGCACAGGTGCTGCGCATTTTCGTCGCACCGCCTATATCGATGGCATGGCCGACCTCTTCGCAGCCTTCGATCCTCCCGCCCCGGTCGACACCGTGCCCGCCGGCGGCCCGCTCGCCGACCGGCTGCGCCCCGCCCGCCTCGACGAGGTGGTCGGACAGGCGCACCTCACCGGCCCCGACGGCGCGATCGGCCGCATGGTCGCGGCGGGCAAGCTGTCGTCGATGATCCTGTGGGGGCCGCCCGGCACCGGCAAGACGACGATCGCGCGGCTGCTCGCCGATGCGGTCGGCCTGCGCTTCGCGTCGATCTCGGCGGTATTTTCCGGGGTCGCCGACCTGAAGAAGGTGTTCGCCGAGGCGCGCGAGCACGGCCGGCTCGGCCGCCGCACATTGCTGTTCGTGGACGAGATCCACCGCTTCAACCGCGCGCAGCAGGACGGCTTCCTGCCGTACGTGGAGGACGGCACGGTGACGCTGGTCGGCGCCACCACCGAGAACCCCTCGTTCGAGCTCAACGCCGCGTTGCTGTCGCGTGCGCAGGTGCTGATCCTCCACCGGCTCGATGCCGAGGCGCTGGACACGCTGCTCGCCCGCGGCGAGGAGATCGAGGAACGCCCGCTGCCGCTCGACGACGACGCGCGCGCGGCGCTGATCGCCAGCGCCGACGGCGACGGCCGCTTCCTGCTCAACCAGGCGGAAACGCTATTCTCGATCCGGCTCGACGCCCCGCTTGACCCCGCCGGGCTGTCGGCGCTGCTCCAGCGCCGCGTCGCGGTCTACGACAAGGATCGCGAGGGGCATTACAACCTCATCTCCGCGCTTCACAAATCGCTGCGCGGATCGGACCCGCAGGCCGCCCTCTACTATCTCGCGCGGATGCTGACCGCGGGCGAGGAGCCGCTCTACGTGCTGCGCCGGATCACCCGCTTCGCCAGCGAGGACATCGGCCTCGCCGATCCGCAGGCGCTGGTCCAGTGCCTCGCCGCCAAGGACGCCTACGACTTCCTCGGCTCGCCGGAGGGGGAGCTCGCGATCGTCCAGGCATGCCTCTATTGCGCGACCGCGCCCAAATCGAACGCCGCCTACAAGGCGCAGAAGGCGGCGTGGCGGTCGGCGAAGGAGACCGGATCGCTGATGCCGCCGCAGAACATCCTCAACGCCCCCACCAAGCTGATGAAGGAGATCGGCTACGGCGAGGGCTATGCCTATGACCACGACAGCGCCGGCGGCTTCTCGGGCGCGAACTACTGGCCCGCGGAGCTGCCGCCGCAGCAGTTCTACACCCCCACCGAGCGCGGCTTCGAAAAGCGCCTCGCCGAGCGGATGAACTGGTGGGACGCGCGCCGCCACGGCCGCACCCCGGACGAAGACCGCTGACGCCGCATTTCACCCGCTTTGCCGCGATCGACTGGTCGGGCGCCAAGGGACACCGCCACAAGGGCATCGCCGTCGCGCTATGCGAGGCGGGCGATGCCGCGCCCGAGCTGGTGGCGGCGCCGAACGGCGTCTGGTCGCGCACCGACGTGCTGCGCTGGCTGCAGGCGCAGGCCGACACGCCGCTGCTCGTCGGCTTCGACTTCAGCTTCGCGCCGCCGTTCGTCGCCCGCGGCGCCTATCTGCCGGGCGAGGCGACGCCGATCACCGCGCGCGCTTTCTGGGCCTATGTCGATGCTCACTGCGACGACGCCGACCTCGGCGCCGCCTCGTTCCTCGAACGGCGGCGCGGCACGCATTTCTACCTGGGCGCGCGCGACGGCGCCAAGGCGGGGTTCCTCCACTTCCGCAGCTGCGAGGCGCGCTACAATGCGGCCGGCGGCGGCAAGGCCTCGACCGTCTACGATGCGATCGGCGCGGCACAGGTCGCCAAAGCGAGCTTCGCGGGCATGCGCCTGCTCCACCATCTCGGGCCAACGGTGCCGGTGTGGCCGTTCGATCCCGTTCCTGGGCACGGCGCGCTGGTGGCCGAGATCTACACCAGCATCGCCGCGCGCGCCGCCGGGGTACGCAAGGGCCTGAGCAAGCTGCGCGACGCCGCCGCGCTCGACGCGGCGCTCGCCGCCTTCGCCAGCCGCCCCCACGCACCGCTCGCCCGCTACGACGACCACGCCACCGACGCGATCATGGCCGCCGCCTGGCTCCGCCACGTCGCCGCGACCCCCGCACTGTGGCACCCCGCCGGCCTTTCCGACGCAATTCGCCGCAGCGAAGGCTGGACCTTCGGCGTTTCGTGACGCAAGGGGGCGCAGTGCCGGTTTAGCTCAGCTGGTAGAGCAGCGGTTTTGTAAACCGAAGGTCGCGGGTTCGATTCCTGCAACCGGCACCAGCTTTTCCGCGGGTCTCAGACACGTCCGATCCGCGGCGAACGCGCCGGATGCGCAAGTCGCCGCGGTTCGCAGCGTCACACAAGTCGGCACATTCCGCTTACCAGCGGTATCGTCTGGCCTTGCGCCGCCTCCTTCCTCGCCCCTCGCATAATCTACGTTGACGAGACAGAGCGAAGCGTGGCAATCGGCCGTCTATCGCAGACAAGCCGCTAGTTCGGTTGACTCAGCGATCGAGATCGACGCCAATCGGTTGATCTGCGGGTGTAGCTCAATGGTAGAGCAGAAGCTTCCCAAGCTTACGACGAGGGTTCGATTCCCTTCACCCGCTCCAGCTCCTAAATCAAACACTTGAGGCCTCGCCTACAACCGGCCCAGAACCGCTCTTGCGGTGCGGTGGCGGTTATGCCGCAGCCGCCCGTGCGCGAAGAGCTTCCAAAGCGGCAATCCGCTCGCCTGTCCGACGCATCGCGTCTCCACCGACCGTGGGACGACCGAACGCAACCTTCACCGCGGTGGGAGGCTCCGCGACCTCCGCCGCGCAGGTTTAGGACTGCCGCACCTTCGTCCCAACTGCCTGCGGACCCGCGAGATACCGAACCTCTTCGGGACGAATTTAGATCCGAAGCGGATCAGGTTCTCCGCCGCCGCGCACCGTTACCGATGGATTAACTCTGGCATCCGAGCTCAACTCGCGTGCGGCCAATGCCGCTCATGCAGGTATCGAAAGGGGGAGGATCATGGCTTCATCTTGGAAGGCGCTGTTCGAATTGCGGCTGGCGATGGTCCCGAGCGTCAAGCTGCTGATCGAGTGCAATGGGACGACGCTCGTGCGCACCCTGCCCGCACCCCGTGCCAAGCGCCCGCCGTCCCGCCGCACCAAGGATCGCCAGCTTCCGAGCTGAGCGGCGCCACGCCGGCCGCGGCCCCGGCTGTGGTTGTACACCCCATCGCCGCGGCCTAGAGCCACGGCGATGCCGGGCGACACCATCCTCAAGGGCGTCGGCCTGCGGCTGCTCGCGATCTTCTTCCTCTCGACCATGTCGGCGCTGGTGAAGCTTGCCGAGGCGCGCGGGGCGACGCTGTTCGAAACGATGTTCTGGCGCCAGTTCTGCGCGCTTCCGGTGGTGATCGGCTTCGTCGCGATGGGCCCTGGCTTGCGGTCGCTGCGCACCACGCGCTTCCGCGCGCACCTCGGCCGCTCGGCGGTGGGGCTGATGGGGATGGTGTTCACCTTCGGGTCGGTGCTGCTGCTGCCGCTGGCCGAGGCGACCGCCTTCCAGTTCACCGTGCCGATCTTCGCGACGCTGCTGGGTGCGCTGGTGCTGCGCGAGCCGACCGGCTGGCAGCGGTGGAGCGCGGTGCTGGTCGGCTTCGTGGGCGTGCTGGTGGTCGCCCAGCCGGGCGGCGGCGAGCATGTCTCCGCCTTCGGGGCGACGGTGGGGCTGCTCGCGGCGCTGTTCGTCGCGATCGTCGCCATCCTGCTGCGCCAGCTCGGCCGCACCGAGAACAGCGGCACCACCGTCTTCTGGTTCTCGCTGCTGTCGGTGCCGCCGCTCGCGCTGCTCTATGGCTTCGACCTGCGGCCGCACGATCCGGCGACTTGGGCGGTCCTGGTCGGGATCGGGCTGGTCGGCGGCATGGGGCAGATCGCGCTCACCGCGGCGCTGCGCCATGCGCCGGTCGCGGTGGTGGTGCCGATGGATTATTCGGGGCTGGTGTGGGCGACGCTCTACGGCTGGACGCTGTTCGGCGCGCTGCCGAGCGCGATGACCTGGGCGGGCGCGCCGATCATCATCGCCAGCGGACTGTTCATCGTCTGGCGCGAGCACCGGCTGCAGCGGCAGAAGGTGGAGGCGGCCGGCGCGATCGAGGGCTGACATACCCGTTCGGCGGCGTTCGATCGCAGAGCATCGGACGACCAGCGCCGTTGCACCGTATCGGGATTACGCGACACCCGGGGCCAGTGCTTAGTCGTTGCGTCACCTATCGAGAGATGGAACGGTGCGGCCCTCTATTCCGCTGATGTGGCGCTGCACCTTCCCATGAGTATCCGCCGGCCTCCGTTCCTGTTTGCGAGCAGCTACGCTCTTGCGCCCGTCTGGCGTACGCGGCCGGCGCCCGTTTCGCGAACTCGACCACCGGGCAAGGCAGCTTCGGCCAAGCACGTCTCGGCGCTGTCGATAGCCTGGGCGGGCTGAGGAACTCGAGCGATGCCTGCTTCCCTCGGCACCACGCGCATCGTTGCGCCACCTGCTTCCTCCATGTCGAGGGCACCGGCTGACGCCACCCCTCTGTTCGTCGACGTCGACGGCACGCTCATCCGCGCCGACCTGTCGCTGGAGAGCTTCGTCGGGATCGCGCGATCCGGACTGGTTTCGTGCCTGTGGCTGCTCATCTGGCTGATCCGCGGCCGCGCGGTGGCGAAGACGATGGCGGCGCGGCGCCGCCCGGTGACTCCGGCGAAGCTCCCCTATCGCGAGGAGGTGCTCGCCCTGATCGGCGAAGCGCGCGCCGCCGGTCGGCCCGTCGTCCTCGCCAGCGCCAGCCACCGGCGCAACGTTCAACGGATCGCGCGGCATCTCGGCCTCGGCGATCCGGTGATGGCGACGCGCGGCCGAGCCAACCTGAAAGGACCGGCCAAGCTCGCCGCGATCCTTCGCCATGTCGGGACGCAGGGCGCGTTCGACTATGTCGGCGACCATCGCGCGGACGCGTGCCTGTGGCGGGCCGCGCGGCGGGGCTGGTCGGTCCGCCATGTGCCGCGGCGATCGGCGGTCCAGCGTCTGGGTGCCCCGCCTCCCAGCCTCGGACGCGCCGCGATCAAGGCGATGCGTCCGCACCAATGGGCGAAGAATACGCTGGTGCTGGTGCCCGCCTTCACCTCCGGCCGCTTCGTCGAGCCCGCCGCATCCTGATCGGCGGGATCGCGATCGGCGTACCGCTGAGCTTCTGGCTGCTGCTGTTCTCGGTCTTCCTGTTCCTCAGCCTCAGCTACCTCAAACGTTATGTCGAGATGCGCGACGCGATCGCGCCCGACCGGCTGCTGAGCGGGCGCGGATATGTCGGCGGCGACCTCGACGTGGTGATGATGTCCGGACTGGCCTCGGGGATGGTTGCGATCCTGGTGCTCGCGCTGTTCGCGCACGATCCCGACACCATCCGCAGCTACGACGCGCCCGAACTGCTTTGGCTGCTCTGCCTGCCGCTGCTGTACTGGATCAACCGACTGTGGATGATGGCGCGGCGCGGGGAAGTGGACGGCGATCCGGTCGCCTTCGCCCTCACCGACCGGCGGAGCATCGCGGTCGGCGCGGCGATGGCGGCGATCTTCCTCGCGGCGCTTTATGGCGGGGCGGCGGTACGGCTGACGGCGGGCTGAAAGTGGAGCACGAGACCATCGCCTCCCCCGCCGCCGGGCGCCGCCACAACCGCATCGCGGCGCTGCTGTTCTGCCTCTTCGCCGCGCTGTGCTCGACCTGGCTTTCGGGAATCAACTTTCCCGAGCAGAACAACCGCTGGCAGATCCCGGTGGTGCTCGACTTCGCGGGCTCCGCGGAGGGGCCGCACGATGCCTATGCGCGCAGCTTCGCCAGCTTCATCAGCCCATTCTGGATCGCTGTCCGCAGCGTCACCGACGAAGCCAACATCCAGGCCGTCTTCGTCGCGATCCAGCTAGCCGGCAATGCGCTGCTGGCAGCCGCGATCTTCGCGCTCATCCGTCAGGCCGGCGGCAGGCTGTGGCCGAGCGCGTTCGTCACCGGCTTCCTCTGCTTCTGCTACGGCCTGTGGGGCGCGACACCGCTCGGCTACTCCGAGTTGTTCGTCGGTTATGCGACGCACAGCCAGATCGCGATCACGCTGTGCCTGTTCGCGCTCGCGCTGATCGCGGCCAGACGGCCGCTGCTTGCCGGCGCGCTGCTGGGGGTCGCCGCCAACATAAACCTGTTTTTGGCGGTGTGGGGCGCTCTCACCGCCGGGATCGCCCTGGTCGCGCTCCAGCGGCGGATCGTCACGCGCGAGCAGATCGGCCTGTCGCTGCTATTCCTCGCGATCGCCGCGCCGGTGACGCTCTGGGGGCTGTCGGCGAACGCCGGCGGCAACATCCCGACGAGCTTCTTCCACGACTTCATCGCCGGCCACGTGTACGGCTTCGACTATCCCCGCGCGCTGGCGCAGAGCTTCGCGCTGCTGCTGTGCGCGGCACTCGCGGCGCATGTAGCACTTCCCGGCGCGGCCGGGCAGCGATTTGCGCTCCTGCTGATGGCCAGCATCGCGGTGCTCGCGGTCGCCGCCGCGCTCCCCTATCTGACCGATGCCGCGCTGCTGCTGCTGCTCCATCCGCTGCGCTTCACCAGCATCCCGGTGGTGCTCGCCGCCGCCTGTGCAGGCGCGCTGTTCGTCCAGGCGTTCGGCGAGCGACCGGACGCGCCGCCGTCGCCGATGCGCTTCGCGGCCGCGCTGGCGCTGGCGGGGTTCGCCCTCAAGCTGCCGGTGGTCAGTTGCTTCGGCTTCGCGCTTGCCGTTCCCGCCGGGCGTCGACGGGTGCGGGCCGCCGCGCTGCTGCTCTCCGCTGCCTGCACGCTGGCGCTGTTCCTGCCGTCTCCGACCGAGGCGATGTCGGGCAAGGCCGCGCTCGCGCTGCTGATGCTGTGCGCCACGCTGACGGCGGTGGCAGCGCTGCGGCCCGAAAATGCGCCCTTGCCGCTGCGGCTGAGTGCCGGCGCGCTCGGATCGGTCGCCACGGTACCACTGTTGCCGGCAAGCGGCGCGGCGATCCTCCTCGCAGCGGCGGCGGCGATCGGCTGCGCCGCGCTGCCGCGACGACGGACGCTCGCTTCGGCCCTTGCCGGCGTGTCGATCCTGCTCTCGCTCTCCACGGTGCGCAACGATCTCGTCGCCCTTGCGACATTGGCGGCCGGCGTGCTGCTGCTGGCGATCGCACCGATGCTACTGCCTGCCGAGATGCTGCGGCCGCTCGCCCGGGCTGGGCTGATTGCGCTGGTGCCGCTGCTGATGGCCGCCGGCTTCGCCAAGGGTGCGCGCGACGGCTTCGCCCCCTCTCCCTCCGCCGAGCAGCGCAACTTCACCGCGGCACAGCGCTGGGCGCGGCTCCACACCCCTCGCGACGCGCCGTTCCTCGCCGTGAGCGTGCCGGACGGCTTCACCCTCTTCTCGCGCCGCCCGGTCTGGTGGGAGCAGTCCCAGGGAGCAGCGGTGCTGTGGCAGCCCGACTTCCTCCCGCTCTGGTCCGAGCGCCGTGCGGCGCTCGCCGCGGCGACGCCCCCGCACGCCATCGTCGCACTCACGCGCCGAGAGGGCGTCGCCTACCTTGTCGTCAAGGCAGCCCACGCGCCGAAGTTCGGGGGCGCGGTACCGGTGTATACCAATGCGCACTACGCGATCCTGCATGTGCGCCCTATCGAACCGCTTGCCCGGCCGTAGCAAACGGACCAGCTGAACGGTTGAATCCCGCACCCTCACCCGCCGACGAGCGCCTCGCGTTCGTCGGGCGCGATCTCGCGGATCACGCGGCTCGGGTTGCCCGCTGCGAAGACGCCGGCGGGAATGGCGCGCGTAACGACGCTGCCCGCGCCGATCACCGTGTTCGCGCCGATCGTGACGCCGGGCAGGATCAGCGCGCCCGCCCCGACCCACACGTCGGAGCCGATCTCGACCGGCCTGCCATATTCCTCCCGACGACGCAGCGCGGCATCGAGCGGGTGCATGGGGGTGAGGATCTGCACGCCCGGCCCGAAGAGCGTGAAGTCGCCGATCCGCACCCGGCACACGTCGAGCACGATGCAGTTGAAATTGAAGAACACGCGCTCGCCGAGCTCGATGTTCGTCCCGTAGTCGCAGTGGAACGGCGGCTGCATCCACACGCTGTCGCCGCCCGTCGCAAAGATCTGTCGACACAGGTCGCGGCGCAGCACCGCCTCCGCCTCCGCCGACGCATTGAGCTGGCGGCACAGCTCGCGGACCCGTGTGCGCGCGGCGACCAGATCGGGATCGAGCGCGTCGTATAGTTCGCCGGCCAGCATCTTCTCGCGTTGGCTGGTCATCGCACCGTCTCGGACGCTCTCGTGCCGGCGAGCACCCACGCGAACGCCTCGCGGAGCCGGCGCGGCGCCTGTTCGGTGAAGAGGCCGCCGTGGGCGACGATCACCCGGTCGGGCTCGAGCGCGACCAGCTCGCGGACCTTGGCGACCATCGCCGCGCCGCCCAGCCACAGGGCCGCGCGGAGATACAGCGCGGTGGTGCCGCTGGTCGCGCGCGCCGCGCCCAGCACCCAGCGGACGAGCGGCGGTTGCTTGTCGGACTGGAGGTTCTCGATCAGGTCGACCAGCAGCAGCGTGCGCGACGGCTTGTGGAAAAAATAGGCTTCGCGGAACCCTAGCCCGCCGGGAACGATGCCCTGTGCCAGGTCGGCCGCCCACGCGTCGGGTGCCATCTCGCCCAGGTCCCGATCGATGCGGACGCCGGCGCGGCGCACCTGCGCGCGATCGCGCAGTCCCGGCACGCCCCAGCTGGCCGCGTCGGGAAAAGCCTGCTGCCACGCCTGGAGGAAGGTCCAGTGCGCGATGCTCGGCGCGACGAGGTGCCGGATGCGGCCGAAGCCCGCGAGCGCCTCGGCGAGCGCCGGCGTGTAGCGCGTCGGCGAATGGAGCAGCAGGTTGCCGCCGGACAGCCGCACCACCGTCATTCGCACCGGCAGCGCGAGCCCCGCCGCGACGATCGGCCCGCTGTCGACGATCCACAGATCCTCGGCCAGCGGCTTGGGCGTATCCAACGGCGGATAGGTGACGTCCTGCGCGTCGTGCGCGTGGCCCGAGCGCCGGCTGCGGCGGTAGGCGAGCGCGAGACTCCCGATCCCGAGCGCCAGGCCGGCGCCGATCGCCACCCCCTGCCCGGTTCTGCGCGGTCGCTCCGCCTCTTCCTGGCGTCGCGGCTCGTCCATGTTCCCGTCTCCCGTGTCGATGCCCGTTCAGCGCCGGCGCGACCGGGAAGTTCCGGACGTCAGGCGGCGGTGTCCTGCTCGCCGACGCCCTCGATCAGCGAGAGGACGTCGCCGATCAGCCGGCCCATCGCGCGGTGGGCGCCGGCGGCGTCGCGCGCGACGATCGCCTGATAGACCGCGGCATGATCCTCAATGTTGGCCGAGCGGCCGGCCATGCGGTTGGTGAAGCGGATCGAGGTGCGCAGCGCCGTTGCCACCACGTCGCGGAACTGGATGAAGAACGGGTTCTCCGACGCGCGCAGCACCGCCACGTGGAAGGCGATGTCGGCGTCGAGCGTCTCGTCGCGCCCCTGTTCGGCCGCGCGCATCCGCTCCAGCCCGGCGAGGATCGCGGCATGGTGGTCGGTCCCCGCCCGGCTCGCCGCGAGCGCCGCCGCCGCGGGCTCGACCGCGACGCGCAGCTCGTTGAAATGCCGCAGCAGTTCGATCGACAGCTTGCGCTCGAGCAGCCAGCGCAGCACGTCGGGATCGAACAGGTTCCACGATTCCTGCGGCAGCACGAAGGTGCCCTGCTTGGGACGCGCGCCCAGCAGCCCCTTGGCGGCGAGCATCTTGACCGCCTCGCGCGTCACCGATCGGCTGACGCCATGTTCCTTGACGATGTCCGCCTCGTTCGGGAACGGCCGGTCGGCATAGTGGCCGACGACGATCGCTCGCCCCAGCACCTCCTGAAGCCCGTAGGTAAGGTTTCGGCCCAAGTCTTGCTGCACGTTCGCCATCCTGCATCGATGCGGCAAACGACGGCGGACGGCCAGCCCCTTCGTGCGACCCGCATCGGTCGCCCCGATGCCGCGCGTCCCGGCGCAGCGTCTTCGATCGGCCGCATCCACGGTCGTGGTGCCCGCATCCCCCTCCTGACCCTGCCGACGCTCGAAGGCGACGGCGCTGGCTTGGGTTACGCCGCCCCCCGGAGACGTTCAAGCCATTTATCGGACAATAGTCTTGCAGTGCCGCTTGCACGCGCTAGACAGACGGCAATGCCGCCCGCGAAGGCGGCCCACGAGGATCTGGGAGGATACCGATGCGTAAGGCATGGATGATGCTGGCGGCAGTCGCCACGGTTGGGCTGACGGCCAATACCGCCTGGGCGGGCGACGCCAAGCGCTCGACCTTCGGCAAGACCGCCGAGGGCAAGACCGTGCCGGCGGTGACGCTGACCAACAGCCACGGCGTCTCGGCGACGGTGATCGCCTGGGGCGCGAGCCTGCAGGCGCTGCGGATGCCCGATCGCGAGGGCAAGATCGAGGACGTGGTGCTCGGCTATCCGGACATGACCGGCTACCTCGCCATGCCCGAGTTCTTCGGCGCGACGGTCGGCCGCGTGGCCAACCGCATCGACAAGGGTCGCTTCATGCTCGACGGGCGCCCCTACCAGACGCCGCTCAACGACGGTCCCAACGCGCTGCACGGCGGCACCAAGGGCTTCGACAAGGTGGTGTGGGACGTGGTGTCGACCAAGTCGGGCGACACTTCCTCGGTGACGCTGCGCTACGTCAGCCGCGACGGCGACCAGGGCTATCCCGGCACGCTGACCGTCGACGCCACCTATTCGCTCGACGAGAACAACGCGCTGACCATCGACTATCGCGCGACCACCGATCGCGCGACCGTCGTCAACCTGTCGAACCACGCCTATTGGAACCTGTCGGGCGAGGGCTCGAACGCGGGCGCGATGGACCACATCCTCGAGATCCCGGCGGACCGCTACACCCCGGTCAACGAGACGCTGATCCCGACCGGCGAACGTCGCCCGGTCGCGGGCACCGTGTTCGACTTCCGCACGCCGCACCAGATCGGCGAGCGGGTGCGCGACGCGCGCGACATCCAGATCGTGTACGGCCGCGGCTACGACCACAACTGGATCATCGGCGACAAGGTGACCGCCGACCAGCATCTGATGGCGCGCGTCCACGATCCGCTGTCGGGCCGCGGGTTCGAGCTCTGGTCGAACCAGCCGGGGCTGCAGTTCTATTCGGGCAACTTCATCAACGGCACGATCACCGGCAAGGCGAAGCGCATCTACCGCGGCGGCGACGCCATCGTGCTGGAGCCGCAGCTGTTCCCGGACACGGTGAACCAGCCGGCGTTCGGATCGGCGCGGCTCGACCCCGGCCAGACCTATCGCAACACCATCACCTTCCGTCTGAGCACCGGCCAGACGCAGCCGCAGCCGCGCTGAACCACCAGGAGACCCCGACGATGACCCGTATGCTGCTGCTCGCCGGCGCCGCCCTCGCGACGATGGCGAGCGCCCTTCCCGCCGAAGCGCGCGACCTGTGGACGCCGGCCGCGGCCAAGACCTGGTACGGCAAGCAGCCGTGGATGGTCGGCGCCAACTACACCAACCGCGGCGCGATCAACCAGTTCGAGATGTGGCAGGCGGATACGTTCAATCCGCAGCAGATCGACCAGGAACTCGGCTGGGCCGAGGACATGGGCATGAACGTCATGCGCGTCTACCTGCACAACATGCTGTGGGAAAACGACGCCGCGGGCCTCAAGCAGCGGATGGACCAGTTCCTCCAAATCGCCGACAAGCACAACATCCGCATCATGTTCGTGCTGTTCGACAGCTGCTGGGACCCGAACCCGGTGGCCGGGCCGCAGCACCCGCCGATCCCCGGCGTCCACAACTCGGGCTGGATGCAGGCGCCGGGCGCCGCGCGCCTTGCCGACACCACCCAGTACGACAAGCTGGAAGCCTATGTGAAGGACGTCGTCGGCACGTTCGCCAACGACAAGCGCGTGGTCGCCTGGGACGTGTGGAACGAGCCGAACAACGACGGCGGCGGCGGCGGCTCCTACGAACCGACGCCGAACAAGAAGGCGCTGGTCGCAGGCCTTCTCGGCCAGGTGTTCGACTGGGCGCGCAGCGCCGACCCCACCCAGCCGCTCACCAGCGGCGTGTGGATCGGCGATCATTGGGACAAGCAGGAGACGCTCGACGCGGTCGAGCGCATCCAGCTCAGCCAGTCGGACGTGAACAGCTTCCACGACTACAACTGGCCCGAGCAGTTCGAGACCCGCGCGAAGCAGGTGCTGAGCTACGGCCGGCCGGTGTTCTGCAGCGAATATATGGCGCGCGGCAACGGATCGACCTTCGACGGGTCGCTGCCGCTCGGCAAGAAGTACAACATCGCGATGTTCAACTGGGGCTTCGTCGACGGCAAGACCCAGACGCGCATGCCGTGGGACAGCTGGAAGAAGCCGTACACCTATGAGGAGCCGACCGTCTGGTTCCACGAGGTGCTGCGCGCCGACGGCACCCCCTATCGCAAGGCGGAGGTCGACCTGATCAAGCGTCTGACCACCGACGCGAACGGCACCCGCCGCCGCCGCCGCTGACCCGTTCCGCCGGAGCCGCCACACGATGCGGCTCCGGCGTTTCTCATGAGCCCCCGCCAACCGAAGAAGTACAGCCGACGACGCTAATGTGACAAAGCGTAGCTATCAGCGGCCTATTTATCATACTTCTTGATCCGCTTGTCGGCTTCCCGCATACCTCCCCGAAGGCAGCGCTGAACACGCCTGCCGAAGGATCATTCCACCCGCGCGTGCGCAGATACGCCGGGTTTCGGGGGAGGATTATCGATGGCACGTTTCCATTCGCCGCTTCGCGCTGCTCTGCTCACGGGCGTCGCCCTGTTCGCGGCAGCGAGCGCCGCGCAGGCGCAGGACCTGCCCCAGGACACCAGTGCCGCAGCGCCCGCCGACGAGGCACCGGTCGACGGCGAAGTGGTCGTCACCGGCATCCGCGGCAGCCTCGCCCGCGCGCTCAACGAGAAGCGTGCCGCCACCAACATCGTCGACGTGATCAATGCCGAGGACGTCGGCAAGCTGCCCGACCAGAACCTGGCCGAGGTGCTGGAGAACGTCTCGGGCATCCAGATCGACCGCGCGCAGGGCGTCGGCAGCAACGTGTCGATCCGCGGATCCTCGCAGAACCTGGTCCTCATCAACGGCCGCGCCACCACGCCGGCGGGCGACGCGCGCGGCGGCATCAACTTCGGCGATGTGCCGGCCGAGCTCATCGCCTCGGTCGCGGTGACGAAGGTCGCGACCGCCGACCAGCTCGAAGGCTCGGTGGGCGGCATCGTCGACCTGCGCACCTATCGTGGGCTCGGCCTGCGCGAGCCGATCGCGACGATCCGCGCGGAGACCGAGTACGCCGAATATTCGGACAGCTTCAATCCCCGCGTCTCGGCGGTGTTCGGCAAGAGCTTCGACACCGGCATCGGCGAGATCGGCGTGGTGCTGTCGGGCGGCTACAGCATGCAGGAGGTGCGCGAGGACGCGCTGAACGTGCGCTACACGCCGCGCACCAACATCGACCTGGACGGCGACGGCACCGCCGACCCCTATTTGCGTCCGAACTACGCGCAGCAGTTCAACACCGTGCGCAAGCGCGAGAACAAGTCGCTGACCGGCTCGGTGGAGTGGCAGGCGGCGCCCAGCCTCAAGCTGTTCGTCGACGGCACCTACATCGACCAGTCGATCACCGGCAGCGAATACGGCGTCTTCTTCCACCAACCGAGCGACATCGCCGAGCAGCCGAACCTTGCCAGCGCGACCATCTCCGACCGCAGCTCCAGCGGGTTCGACTATCGCCAGATGACCGACGGCATCATCTCCGACACGCGCCTGCGCAGCCGCAACAACAGCCCGGCACGCTTCACCACCTCCTACCTCGCGGCCGGCGGCGGCGAATGGGAGAAGGGCGACGTGAAGGTCCGCTTCGAGGTGAGCCGCGCCGGGTCGGACAGCGACGAGGCCGGGTTCGAGATGGTGTCGCAGTACAGCGATCCGGCGAGCCCCAACTTCGGCAACGAACGCGGCAAGATCAGCCCGCCGATCCTGTTCGACCTGTCCGAGGACGACCTCTACTACGCGCCCGATCCGTCGAGCCCGCTATGGGCGAACCGCGCCAACCCCGGCTATTGGCAGGCATTCATCGCCCGCGACAATGCCACCAAGTTCCGCAACGTCGAGAACGCGCAGCGCATCGACGTCGAATGGACCACGGACCTCGGCCCGCTGCGCTCGATCGAGGTCGGCGGCCGGCTCAACCAGGCGGACTCCGAGCGCGAACGCTATACCCAGGCGTCGCGCACCTTCCCCGGCTTCACCGCCGCGGACCGGCCCGACCTGTTCGGCCTCGCGCAGGACGACGTGTTCGAATCCACCGGGCGCCAGTATATCGGCGGCTTCATCGCCCCCGCCTCGGTCACCCTATCCCCGCAGGCGGCCCGCGCGGCGTTCGGCCTGCTGCCTGACGCGCCGCTCGACGCCGCGGCCTCGTTCCGGGTCGAGGAACGCAGCGTCGCCGGCTATGCCAAGCTCAACCTCGACACCGAAGTGGGCGGCATCGGCATTCGCGGCAATGCGGGCGTCCGCTACGTCCGCACCAAGCAGACCACGATCGGCAATGCGATCAGCGAGGGCGCGATCACGCCGGTCGAGGACAGCCGCACCTACGACTATTGGCTGCCGAGCGCGATGCTCGCGATCGAGCCGCGCCGCGACGTCGTCGTCCGCGCCTCCTACGGCAAGTCGCTGCGCCGTCCGGACTTCGCCCAGCTGTCGCCCTCGGTGAACTTCCCGCTGGTCGGCGACGTCTATGTCGGCACCGGCAACCCGGAGCTGCGCCCGCAGACGGTCGACCAGTTCGACGCCGCGGTCGAGTGGTACTTCGACCGCAACAGCCTGATCTCGGTCGGCGGCTTCTACAAGAAGTACCACGATCTGGTGTCGACGGTGTCGATCGCGCCGACGCTGATCGATCCCAACGGCAGCCGCTTCGATCCGAACAACTGCGGCAACGGCATCTTCAACCCGGTCGCGGTCGACCTGACCGGCAACCAGGGCGTGTGCGTCGGCATCAACCAGCCGCAGAACACCGGCGGCGCAACGCTGAAGGGCGTCGAGGTCGCGTTCCAGCACAGCTTCACCTACCTGCCGGGCTTCCTCGACGGGTTCGGCGTCATCGCCAACTATACCTATCAGGACGGCGATCGCGACACGACGTTCAACGCGCCGGGCTTCCTGACCGGCGGCACCACCCCGGTCGCACTCGCACTGCCGCTGCGCGAAGTGTCGAAGAACAACTACAATTTGACGCTGTTCTACGAAAAGTACGGCCTCAACGCGCGCATCCGCTACACCAAGCGCGATCCGTTCCTGCGCACCGAGGCGACCGATCTGTCGAACAACCTGCCCTGGTACCAGGACGATCGCGCGCAGGTGAACGCCAGCGTCGCCTACGACGTGAACGACCGGTTCGGCATCACCTTCTCCGCGATCAATCTCACCAACGAAATCAGCGTCGAGCGCGCGATCTTCGCCGACGGTCCGGTGGGCCAGCGGCGCGCCGCCGACCGTCGTTTCGTGCTAGGCTTCCGCGGCCGCCTGTAAGGAGTTTCGCCATGTCGGACCAGAACACCGCCAAGCAGCGGCTGCGCGCCCTGCTTTCCACCTGCCTGCTGATCGGGCTCGCCGCGTGCAACACCGCCACGCAGCCCGACGCCACGGCGGAGGGCGATGCCCCCGCCACCGCGCAGAACCATCCCAACGTGCTGCTGATCCTGGTCGACGATCTGAAGCCCGCGATCCACGCCTTCGGCGATCCGGTCGCGGTCACGCCGAACATCGACCAGCTCGCGGCGCGCGGCACACGCTTCGACCTCGCCTTCGCCAACCAGGCGGTGTGCGCGCCCAGCCGCATCAACCTGATGACCGGCGCCCGCTCGACCTCCACCGGCATCTACGATTTTGGGCAGAACCTGCGCGAGTATATGCCCGACGCGGTCACCCTGCCGCAGTATTTCAAGGCGGCGGGCTACACGGCCGAGAGCATCGGCAAGACCTTCCACGTCGGCCACAACACGGTCGGCGACCCGCAGAGCTGGTCGCGTCCGGCGTACAAGGATCATGTGATCGAGTACGTCTCGGCCGAGGGCAAGGCGGTGGGCAAGACCCGCGAGGCGGCGCTGTTCAACGAGTTCGAGATCCCGAAGGGCGATGTGTGGGACTATGCCCGCACGCTGAAGCGTGGCATCGCCTGGGAATCGCCGGACGTGCCGGACGAGGCCTATGGCGACGGCCGCGTCGCCGCCAAGGCGGTCGCACGGCTCGGCGAACTCGGCGAGTCGAAGCAGCCCTTCTTCCTCGCGGTCGGCTTCGCGCGGCCGCATCTGCCCTTCTCGGTGCCCAAGCGCTACTGGGACCTCTACGACCGCGCCAAGCTGCCGCTGCCGCAGTTCGAGCGGATGCCGGAGGGCGCCCCCGCTTATGCCGGCAAGGTCGGCGGCGAGATCAACGCCTATGCGCCGATCGACGAGAAGACGCGCGAGGCGAACTATCCCGAAGCGCTCAAGCGCACGCTGATTCACGGCTATTACGCGGGCGTGAGCTTCACCGACGCGAACGTCGGCAAGCTGATGGCGGCGCTCGACCGGTCCGGCCTGTCCAAGAACACCATCGTCGTGCTGTGGGGCGACCACGGCTATCACCTGGGCGACCACGCGATCTGGACCAAGCACACCAACTACGAGCAGGCGACGCGGCTGCCGCTGCTGTTCGCCGGTCCGGGGATCGGCGCGGGCAAGGCGACGCGCCAGCCGGCCGAGACGGTCGACATCTATCCCACCCTCGCCTCGCTCGCCGGGCTCGGCCGGCCAAGCGGGCCGCAGCCGATCGACGGCACCGACATGACGCCGGTGCTGCACGATCCGGCCAAGCGCCTTCGCGGCTACGCCTACCACGCGTTCAACCGCCCCAACCGCCTCGGCCAGGCGGTGCGCACCGAGCGCTACCGGCTGGTGCGCTGGACGCATGAGGGCACCGGCGAGCGCGCCTACGAGCTCTACGACATGGTCCGCGATCCCGGTGAGACCCGCAACATCGCCGCCGAGCAGCCGCGCGTCCGCGCCGAGCTCGACGCGCTGATCGAGCGCGAGCCCAAGCCCAAGTCGGTCAACCTCCGCGAGCAGCGCGCCCGCGCCAAGCCCACCAGCTGACCCCTTCTTTCAGGAGCCACGATCCATGACCCTGATCCGACGTCTCGCGGGCGCCAGCGCCCTCGCCACGGTGCTGCTGGCGACCGCCCCTGCCGCCGCGCAGAACGCCCAGCCAAGCAAGGAGCTCGGCGCCAAAGTCTACCAGTCGCAGCTCACCACGGAATGGGGGGAGAAGGTCACGCCCGACAACGCGTGGCGCAGCTATCCGCGCCCGCAGATGCGCCGTGCCGACTGGCTGAGCCTCAACGGCCAGTGGGACTATGCGATCACCCCCGCGACCGCGCAGCGCCCGGAACGGATGGACGGCAAGATCCTGGTGCCCTTCGCGGTGGAATCGAAGCTTTCGGGCGTCGGCCGCGCGCTGCGCCCGGACGACCGGCTGTGGTACAGCCGCAGCTTCACGGTGCCCGCCGGCTGGCAGGGCCGCGACGTGCTGCTGCACTTCGACGCGGTCGACTTCGAATCCCACGTCTGGGTGAACGGCGTGCTGGTCGGCTCGCACAAGGGCGGCTCCGACCCGTTCCGCTTCGACGTGACGCAGTATCTGCGGCCGGGCGAGAACACGCTGGAACTCCGCGTGTCGGACCCGACCTCGACCGGGCAGCAGCCGCGCGGCAAGCAGCTGCTCGAGCCGCAGGGCATCTGGTACACGCCGGTCAGCGGAATCTGGCAGTCGGTGTGGCTGGAGCCGGTGCCCCGGCTGCATATCGAGAGCCTGCGCGCCACCCCCGACATCGACCGCGGCACCCTCGCGGTCGAGGCGCTGCTGAGCGGCGATGCGGGCGACACCGACGCGATCCGCCTCACCGCCCGCGACGGCGGCCGGGTGGTCGCCACCCGCGTGGTGCGTGCCAACCGCAAGGCCGAGCTGGCGATCCCGAACGCGCGGCTGTGGTCGCCCGACAGCCCCACCCTCTACGACCTCACCGCCGAGCTGGTGACGGTCACGCCGCCGCTGGGCGACGCGAAGAACCCGCACGAGGCGCGCCGCCGCATCCGCTTCAGCGCGCAGGAAGACCGGCTCTATGCCGCGGCACCCGTGACCGGCGCGGTGCGCGACAAGGTCGACGGCTATTTCGCGATGCGCAAGATCTCGATCGGCGCCGGGCCGGTGCGCGGCCAGCCGGCGATCCTGCTCAACAACAAGCCGCTCTTCCAGAACGGCACGCTCGACCAGGGCTGGTGGCCGGACGGGCTGCTGACGCCGCCGTCGGAGGAGGCGATGGTCAGCGACATCCACTTCCTCAAAAAGGCCGGCTTCAACATGCTGCGCAAGCACATCAAGGTGGAGCCCTCGCGCTTCTACTATGATGCGGATCGCCTCGGCATGCTGATCTGGCAGGACATGCCGTCGAGCGGTTTCGAGGACCAGCACGTACCCTCGGAGGCGCAGTACGAGGCGCCGCGCTCCCCCGACGCGATCGCCCAGCACCAGCTGGAGCTGACCCGCATGGTCCAGCACCTGTCGGTGTTCCCGTCGATCGTCACCTGGGTGGTCGATAACGAGGGCTGGGGCCAGTACGACAGCAGCACGCTGGCGCGCCTGGTCAAGGGGATGGACCCGAGCCGCATCGTCAACGCGGCGAGCGGCTGGATCGACAGCGCGCCGGAGGCGTCGGACCTGCTCGACATCCACACCTATGAGGAGGTGCCCAGGGCGCCCGCCGCCACCAGCGCGCGCGCCATCGTGATCGGCGAATATGGCGGCATCGGCCTGCCGATCGACGGCCATCTGTGGCGGGTCAGCAAGCGCAACTGGGGCTATCAGGCCGCCAAGTCGCAGGAGGATTATCTCGCCCGCTACAAGCGCAAGTTCGACGAGGTGATCCGCCAGAACCGCGAGCTCGGCCTGAGCGCGGCGGTCTACACCCAGACCACCGACGTCGAGGACGAGATCAACGGCCTGCTCACCTACGACCGCAAGCGGGCGAAGGCACCGGCGGAGTCGATCGCGGAGATCGCCGCGCCGCTCGGCCTGCCCCAGGCGCCGGCGCAGCCGTAATGGCGCGGACGGCCGGCGGCGGATGGTGCGCGACGCTCGTCGCCGCGCTGGCGCTCGCCGGCTGCGGCGACCGCGACGGGGGCGGCGGCGGCGAGGCGGCGAACGAAGCGGTCGCCGCCGCTCCCGCCCCGCGCCAACCAGTCATCCCCAAGCGCGTCGCTACCTGCGGTCCGGTCGACGATGCACCGGTCGCGATCGCGGGTGGCAGCTTCGTGATGGGCGAGGACGCACGCTACCGCGAGGAAGGGCCGCCCAAGCGGATCACCGTCAGCGGCTTCCGCATCGATCCTCACGAGGTCACCAACCGCCAGTTCGCGCGCTTCGTGAAGGCGACCGGCTACCGCACGGTCGCCGAGCGGCCGCTCGACCCGGCGCAGTTCCCCGATGCCACCCCGGAGCAGCGCCAGCCCGCCTCGGCGGTGTTCACCACGCCTGCCCGCCCGTCCAACGACTATCGCGACTGGTGGACGCTGCTCCCCGGTGCCTCGTGGCGCAAGCCGTTCGGCCCTAACGGTCCGGACGCGCTTCCCGACTATCCGGTGGTGCACGTCGCGTTCGACGACGTGCTCGCCTATGCGCGCTGGGCGGGCGGGCGACTGCCGACCGAAGCCGAGTGGGAGTTCGCCGCCGGCGCCGGCGCGCCGGCCGGCAAGGAGCAGCCGACCGAGGCGAACAGCTGGCAGGGCGTCTTCCCGGTGCGCAACCTCGCCACCGACGGGCACGAGGGGCTGGCGCCGGTCGGCTGCTTCAAGCCCAACGCCAACGGGCTGTACGACACGATCGGCAACGCCTGGGAATGGACCGCCGACGCTTATGCACCCGGCCACGACCCCGATCGCCCCGACCACGATCCGCGTGGCCCCGCCGAAGCGCGCGCCTACGATCCCGCCAACGGCGTCACCCTGTCACGGGTAATCAAAGGCGGCTCGTTCCTGTGCGCCCCCAACTACTGCATGCGCTACCGCGCCGCCGCGCGCTCGCCGCAGGACAGCGGCCTCGGCACCAGCAACATCGGCTTCCGCCTCGCCTACGACGACTAAGCCGGTAGATGCTGGCTAACCTCGACCAAGGGCGTTCCGGCCCCCAGCCGGCCAACACGCCCGGTACATGTTTGCAACACCAATCGTTTTTATAAGACTTTACGGTTGAGGGGCGGTCCGGCGAGGCGTACAGGCTGCCGCTATCCAGCAGCGGCACCGATGGCCACACGCTGCGGTTCAGGAGAGAGTTCATGCGTCCGTCAGTCGCGCTTTCCGCGTCGATCCTCGCCCTCGTAGCGGCCGGTCAGGCCCACGCCCAAGACACGCAGGCAGGCGCCACCCCGCCCGACGCGCAGGACGCCACCCAGGGCGTGGAAGCGCAGACCACGGCCGGCTCGCCCGCCGAGGCGCCCGACGTCGCGGGACAGAGCGCCACCACCGGTGGGGACGCAGGCTCCGAAATCATCGTGACCGGCATCCGCGCCAGTCTGGCGCGCGCGGCCGAGATCAAGCGGTCCGCCGCGCAGGTGGTCGACTCGATCGTCGCGCAGGACATCGGCAAGTTCCCCGATCCCACCACAGCCGCCGCGCTGCAGCGTGTGCCGGGCGTGCAGGTGACCGTCGGCGGCAACAACGAGATCGTCAGCCCGCTGGTGCGTGGCCTGGGCGACATCCTCACCACGCTCGACGGGCGCGAGATCTTCACCTCGGACGGCCGTGGCTTCGCGTTCCAGGATCTGCCGGCGGAGGCGATCGCGCGCGTCGACGTCTACAAGTCGAACACGGCGAACCTGATCGAGGGCGGCGTCGCCGGCACGATCGACCTGCGCCTCAACAAGCCGTTCAACTACACCGATCCGACGATCGCGATCAGCGGCAAGCTCAACTATCCGTCCAACACCGAGAAGCTGGGCCCGCAGGTGAGCTTCCTCGCCACCGACCGCTGGGACACCGGCATCGGCGAGATCGGCGCGCTGCTCAACGTCTCCTGGTACGACATCCCGTACAACCGCCCGTACAACTATGTCGCAGAGCGCCGCGCGGGCAGCGGTAGCACCGCCGGCATCCTGCTGCCGATCTCCACCGGCGGCCTCAACGAATATGGTCGCTACCAGCGCCCGCAGGCGAACGGCTCGATCCAGTGGCAGGCGACGCCCAGCCTGGAGATCTATGTCGACGGTCTCTATTCGGCCTATCGCAGCAAGTTCTCGACCGGCTTCTACGAATATCGCCTCGGCACCGCGCAGAGCGTGAGCGACATCGTACGGACCGACAACTGCTTCACCGCGAACGTCGGACCGGAGGGGTTCAATCCGAACGCCACGACACCCCAGAACGAGATCACGCAGCAGGAACTGTGTGGCTTCTCCTCGGCGACCTTCAACAATCTCGAGGCGTTCAGCTCGACCCAAGCGCACAACAACCGTACCGATACCTGGCTCGCGGCCGGCGGCTTCCGCTTCGATCGCGACCGGCTGAAGGCGAACGTCGACGTCAGCTACGAGCGGTCGATCGTCAACAACGAGAACTTCATCGTCGACATCGGCAAGCGGGTGCCGACGGCGACTCTTGCCCTCACCAACGACGACAACACGGCGACGATCACGGCGCCGGGCAATCCGATGGCGGATGCGACCGGCCTCACCTTCATCAACTCGCTGTTCCAGGACTATGTCCGGTCGAGCGGCGGGCTGTTCGCGGTGAAGGGCGACGCAAGCTATGAGGTCGGCTCGATCCTCAAGACGATCGAAGTCGGCGGTCGCTTCGCCGATCGCACCGCGCTGTTCCAGCAGGTGCAGTTGGGCGTCCAGCCGCCGGGCGGATCGTTCACGACGCCGATCACCGCGGCGGACCTGCCGCTCACGCTGGCACCGGGCATCCCGCAGATCAACGGCGGCGCGCCATTCCTGCTGCCGTCGCGCGATTATCTGCTGTCGAACGCCGGTCAGGCATCGCTGCGCAACTTCTTCGGCGCGCCGGACGGTCAGCCCGCCTTCGATCCGACCCGCGAGTTCGACGTCGGCGAGAAGAGCTACGCCGGCTACGTCCAGGCCGGCTACGAGGTCCCGTTCGGCAGCGGCCCGGTCGTGCTCGACGGTAAGCTGGGCGTTCGCTACACCCGCACCGATCGCGACATCACCGGCACCGGCATCGTGAGCGGCACGCCCGTCACCACGACCGCGTCGAACAGCGACAGCGACTGGCTGCCCAATGCCAGCGCTCGCCTGCAGCTGGGCGGCGGACTTCAGCTGCGCGCCACCTATGCTCGCACGCTCGCGCGGCCGTCGTTCGGATCGCTCAACCCCGGCCTCAACTACATCATCTCGACCAACCCCAACATCCGCAACGGCGGATCGGGCGGCAATCCGGACCTGCGTCCGCAGAAGTCGGATAGCTTCGACGCCACGCTCGAATACTACTGGAACGACGGCTATTTCGCCGTCGCCGGCTATTATCGCGACATCAAGGACCGCGTGATCAACGGGGTGACCGCCGAAGAGATCGACGGCATCGTCTACAACATCTCGCGTCCGCGCAACGTCGGCGCCGCGAAGCTGAAGGGGATCGAGGTCAGCGGCCAGACCTTCTTCTCGTTCCTGCCGGGCGACCTCGCCGGGTTTGGTGCGTTCGGCAACTTCACGCTGGCGGACTCGGAAGTCAGCGCCGGCGACCGGCTGTCCGGCTACACGCTGCAGGGCGTATCGAAGTACAACTTCAACGCCGGGCTGCTGTACGATCGCAACGGCATCTCCGCCCGCGTGGTTTACACCTATCGCTCGAAGTATTTCGACGAGGATCGCACCGGCGCGGGCGACGTCCGTCCGGTCGGCACCACGACCTGGCTGAACTACGTCCGGCCGAACGGCCGCCTCGACTTTAGCCTGGGCTACGACCTGAACAAGAACGTCACGTTGACGGTCGAGGGCAGCAACATCCTGCGCTCGCGCTACCGCAGCTACATCAACGACGACTTCCTGTGGCGCGACACGCGCACCGACGACAGCCTCTACGCGGTCAGCGTCCGCACGCGCTTCTGATCGCCTGATCGAGCGTTTCCCGCGGTGCCGGCGTCGGTCGGCACCGCGGGCGCTTGCCCCGCCCCACCGGCAAGCTCAGCACAGCTCGACGTCGGACACCTCGACGAACGCGCGGAGCCGTTCGACCACCATGTCGATCGGTTTCTCCGCGGGCGCCAAGAAGCCGATGCGGATGCGCAGGTCATCCTGCGCCATCTCCGCTTCCAGCGATCGCAGCGGCAGGTCGTGCACCGCGAGGAGGTTGATCACCCGCAGCAGCATCGCGGTGGATGCCGCGCCGGTGATGGCAAGACATCGCTCCGCCATGTGCGACTAGGCCGCCAGCGCGGCCTTGGCGGCGCCCGCCCGCGATGACTGCGCGACGACGTCCCGCGCCAGCATTGGCGCCGCATGCGCGGGCGGCACGGCACACGCCTCTGCCCGGTCGAGCACCTCGCGGAGCCGGGCGGCCACGGCGTCGACACGCGCGGGGACCGTCTCCTGCGGCCAGCCGAGATACTCGGCGGCGACGTTGATGATGCCGCCGGCGTTGACCACGACGTCGGGCGCATAGAGCACGCCGCGTCGCGCCAGCAGGTCGGCGACTTCGGGCGAGGCGAGTTGATTGTTGGCCGCGCCGCAGACGACCCTGGCCTTCAGCGTCGCGACGCTCGCGAGGGTGAGCACCCCGCCCAGCGCACACGGCGCGAACACGTCCGCCGGCACCGAGGTGATCGCGCGCGAGGAAACCAGATCGGCACCGAAGCGGGTCGCCGCCCGCGCGGCGAGCTCCGATCGCGGCTCGGCGATCACCAGCCGCGCCCCCGCCTCGTGCAGCAGCTCGCACAGCGCCATGCCGACATGGCCGACGCCCTGCACCGCCACCGTAACCTCCGACAGACGGCAGCCCAGCCGGCGCTCCACCGCGACCGCCATCGCCTGGAACACGCCGCGCGCCGTCCAGGGCGAGGGATCGCCGGGCCGGTCGTCGCGACGGGGCAGCCCGGCGACATGCGCGGTACGCTCGGCGACGGTCGCCATATCATCTACGCCGGTGCCGACATCCTCGGCAGTGACGTAGCGCCCGTCGAGCGCCGCCACCGCGCGGCCGAACGCCTCGAACAGCCGCGTGCGGCTGAACGGCGCGTCGGGCAGCATCAGCACCGCCTTGCCCCCGCCCAACGGCAAGCCGGCGAGCGCGTTCTTCATCGTCATGCCCGCCGCGAGGCGCAACGCATCCTCACTCGCCGCCGCCTCGTCGGCATAGCGCCACAAGCGGCAGCCGCCGGCAGCGGGGCCGAGCGCGGTCGAGTGCAGGACGATGAAGCCCCGCAACCCCGAGTGCGGATCGTCGAGCCGGACTACGGTCTCGGGTGGCATAAGGTCGTTCATCGGCGGCATCCCTGTTTTCGCTGCGTGCGGAAGAGATATCGCGGGGAAGAAGCGCGTTCTGACCTATGTCGTCCCTTCCAATCGGAGTATGCGCAATAAATCACCGGAAGCATACGCCCAAGGGGACAGAATGACCCAGCAGATCGACGACGCCGAACGCCGCATCCTCCGCGTGCTTCAGGAGGACGCGAGCCTGCCCACCGCCGCGATCGCCGAGCGGGTGGGTCTCTCCCCCTCCCCCTGCTGGCGGCGGATCGACCGGCTCGAACGCGACGGCGTCATCCGGAAACGCGTCGCGCTGCTCGATCGCAAGGCGGTAGGGCTCAACGCCCATGTCTTCGCACAGGTGAAGCTCAATGCACACGGCCGCGCGCATCTCGACGAGTTCGCCGACGCCATCCGCGGCTTTCCGGAGGTGCTGGAATGCTACGTGCTGATGGGGCCGGTCGACTTCCTGATGCGCGTCGTCGCCGAGGACATCGAGGCGTACGAGCGCTTCTTCTTCGACAAGCTGTCGCGCCTGCCCGGCGTGCAGGAGGTCGTCTCCACCGTCGCCCTGTCGGAGATCAAGTCGACGACCGTCCTGCCCGTGTGAGCCTCAATAATTGAGGTCGAAGCTCATCAGCTTGCCCATCCAGGCGAGCCAGACGACGCCCAGCAGTGCCATCGCCACCAGCACGGCGCGCAGCCGTGCGCCCCAGCTCCTGGGTTCCCGGAAGCTCAGCCACGCATTCCACACCCCGACGCCGGCACCCAGGATCGGCACGATCGCGGCGATCTGCAGCGCGCGGATCGGCGCGTCAAGATCGCTGTTGTAGACCTGGACCTGCACCTTCAGGATCGGCGCGAGGATCAGGTACCAGCCGACCAGATAGGCGAGATCGGCAAGCGCGGCGATCCGCACCAGCCGCCGCGCCAGCTTCGGACGGCCGGCCAAAAGACTGGGCGCGCCATAGCGGCGGCGAAGCCATGCCGCGACCGGCCACGCCAGCACCGTCGCCAGCAGCACCAGCACCGAGAATGCCGCGATGACCGTGTTGAGCACGGGGTTTCGCGAGACCGGCGTCGCCTGCAGGATCGCCACCGGATTGCGGCTGTCCAGGATCGCACGACGGCCGGCGATCTCGCGCACCTGCAGCTGTCGAGTGCCGCCCAGCTCGCGCCACAGGCCCGGTTCCACCTCGCGGAACGTCGCGCCCGGGGCGGACGCCAGGCCGACCGTCCCGTCCGGGTTCGCGACGACCTGCTCCTGCTGAACCAGATAAAACAGGCCGATGAAGCCGGATTCGACGCGGCGGGAGGTCTCGTAATAGCCGGCCAGTGCTGCCGCATCCGCTGCGGCGCTGGCGATCGCCGGGCGGGTGCGGACGGGCGGCGCCGGGAAATACCGGTCCATGAACAGGTCGAACAGCCGCTCGCGCACGCCGTAGACGCCGTCGTTCTCGCCGCGGCTGTTGAAGCTGACGTAGATGCCGACCCCTTCCTGCGGCAGCAGGTTGAGGTCGGTGTGGAACACGATCGTGTCGCCGCCGTGCCCGATCACCAGCCGGCCGTTGCGCTGCCCCCAGAAGAAGCCGTGCGCCAGCGCGTCGAAGCCCGGCGCAGGCTGGACGGCGGGAGTCTGCATGCGACGAGCGGTCTCGGGCTGCAGGATCTGGCGCCCCTCGAACCGGCCGTTCTGCAGGTGCGCGATCATGAAGTTGGCCATGTCGGCACCGGTCGTGCTGACGCTTCCCGCGGGGGCGGTCTCCACCAGCTCGAACGGAACAGGAGGCCCGTCGCTTTGCGCATAGCCCTTGGACATGCCCGCCGCGAACGCCGGCGGCAGCGGCTGGCGGAAGGTGGTGTGCGCCATGCCGAGCGGCGCCAGGATGTGGCGCTCGACATAGGCGTCGAACGGCTCGCCCGACACCCGCTGGACGATGTAGCCCGCGAGCGCGGTGCCATAGTTGGAATAGGCCGGCACCTTGCCCGCCACGAACAGCTGCGGCCGCTGGTTCTCCTTCAGGTAGCGCTCGGTCGTCTTCAGCTTGGCGGGATCCGTCGTCATCAGATCCTTCAGCCCCTCCTCGAAGCCGCCGCGATGCCGCATCAGATCGTTCATCGTGATCGCCCGACCGCCCTTCGGCTCGATCCGGAAGTCGAGGTAGCGGTTGATGTCGGCGTCGAGGTCGATCTTGCCCGCCTCGACCTGCTGCATCACCGCGGTCCAGGTGAACAGCTTGGAGGTGGAGCCGATGCGCATCAGCGAGCGGTCGACGTCCATCGGTTGCTTGGCGGCGACGTCGGCATAGCCATAGCCCTTCTTGAAGAGCACTTGGCCGTCCTTCACCACCACCACCTGCGCGCCGGCGACCTTCGCGGCCTGGATCGCGCCGGGGACATAGCCGTCGAGCCACGCGCCTACGTCGCTCGCGGTCAGCGCGGGCGATGCCGGTGCGGCCGGCGCCGCTGCCGTCGCGGAGGTGGTTGGCGTCTCCGGCTGCGGCGCGACCGGCAGCTCCTTTTGCGCCACCGCCGCCGACGCGGCGAGCACACAGGCCAGTCCGGCCAACCACCGTCGCATCATCGCCGTGCTCCTTCCGGTACGAAGTCCAAGTCCTGATAGTCGAAGCTGAAGTCGGCGATGGGCGACACCGGCTTGGCGGTGATCCGCGCCACCTTGCCCTCCGCATCGAGCGCGAAGGTCAGATAGGCGGGCTCGATCGCCGGATCGTCGAAGCGGGCGACGAAGCTGTCGTACTGATAATGCTCCAGCCGCCCGGTCATCTTCGGCGTGGTAGTGAAGTCGACCGTCAGGCCCTTGCCATCCGAACCAACCGCCAGCGTGCCATACCAGGGATCGACATAGCGCCCCGCGTAGCGCGCGAGCGGCAGCGACGGGCCGATCTTCGCCGGCGCCGCCGCCTGCTGGCGAACAGCCGCCTCGGCGCCGGCGATGCGGTCGCGCTTGAACGTGCCGAACCGCGTCGGCCAGTCCTGCCGCGGCAGGCCGAGATAATGGTCGATCAGCTCGTACATCAGGCCGTAGCGCGGCTCGATCTCCTCGCTGTTCACCGCGATGGCGAAGCCGACCTTCTTCTCCGGGATCATCACGACGACGGTGGTGAAGCCGAACAGCCCGCCCGCATGCCAGACGATCTTGGCGCCGCGATAGTCACGCACGTCCCAGCCGAGCGCATAGGATTGATGGCCCGGCGTGATGCCGGCGACCGGCTCGGGATAGGGCTCGATCGGCATCGGCGTGACCGGCGTCCACATCTCCTTGCCCGCCGCCGCGCTGAACAGCCGGCCCTTGCCGTCCGGAAGCGCCCCGCCGGCGAGCTGGATCTGCAGCCAGCGGGCTAGGTCGTTGGCGCTTGCGGCGATCAGCCCGGCCGGCGCCCCCGCCTGCCCCAGCCGGTCGCGCTCGTCGAGCAGCCGCATCGGCCCGGTGCCGCGGACCGGCCCGCCGACGCGGCCGTGCGGCTGTGCGCGATCGGGCGCGGAGAGCTGGCGTGCCATGTCGGCGGTCGCGTCCGGCAGCCCGGCGGGGCGGAAGACGTGGTCGCGCATATAGTCTTCCCAGCGCTGGCCGCTCACCGCCTCGATCACCGCACCCGCGACGATGTAGAGGATGTTGTCGTAGGCGTAGCCGGAGCGGAAGCTGGTCGCCGGCTTCAGGTAGCGCAGCCGCCGCACGATCTCCGCACGCGACAGGCTGCCGCGCGGCACGATCATCAGGTCGCCCGCGCCGAGCCCCAGCCCGCTGCGGTGGACGAGCAGGTCGCGCACCGTCATCTCGCGCGTGACCCAGGGGTCGTACATCTGGAAGCCCGGCAGGTGGTCGATCACCTTGTCGTCCCAGCCGAGCTTGCCCGCGTCGACCAGCGTCGCGAGCGCGGCGGTCGTGAACGCCTTGCCGGTCGAGCCGACCATGAACAGCGTGTCGGCGTCGACCTTTTGCGGCGCTCCCAGCTTGCGCACGCCGAACCCCTTGGCGAGCACGACGCGGCCGTCCTCGACGATCGCGATCGCCATGCCCGGTGTCTCGCTCGCCTGGCGGACCGCGTCCGCGCGTGCCTCGAAGCCGGCGGGCGGGTCAGCGAGCGCCGGGGTAGCGGCCAGCAGCAGCGGCAGGGCGAGACAAAGTCGCTTCATCGGGGCGTCTCCGGCAGGGCCGCCGGCCGAACGGCGCGGAACGCGACCGTCAGGAGCAGCGGCAGGACGTAGAGAAGGATCAGCAGCCAGGCGAGCGCGCGATAGCCGGACGCGATCAGCGTCACGAGGCCGATCCGCTCGGCGATCAGCATGCACGGCACCAGCAGCGCGACGGCGATCCACGCGCGGGTGGCGGGACGCAGCACGATCCGCCCGCCGCTGGCATGGGCGATCCGCTCGTTGATGGCGTGCACCGCGCCGCTGCCGCTCTCCAGCAGCGCGGCGAGGATCATCGCCTGGAAGAGCAGGTGGAACGCGGGATGGCCGAGCCGGACGAGGATATAGTCGGACGGCAGCACCGCACCCGCGATGTCCGGCAGGAACGCCGTCATGCTCACGAAGAACAGCAGCGCCGGCAGCATCGCGAGCGGCGCTGCGACCAGCCCGGCCACCACCGCATCGCGACCCGAGCGGAAGTGCCGCGTCACCGGCAGCACGATCACCGCGCCGACGATGTTGTAGCCGGCATAGGTGATCCCGCCGAGCACCCACGCGCCCGAGGCGGCGGGCGGCGCCGCGCTCGCGAACGCGCCGGCGATGCGGTCGCCTACGCCGGTCAGCGCCAGCAGCAGGAAGGCGGCATAGGTGGCGTAGAGCAGCACCGACACCCAGACGAACATGCGCTCGACTCCGGCGTTGCCGCGCGCGACGCAGGCGACGATCCCCGCCATCAGCGCGAGCGTCCCCACGAACGGCGGCGCGCCGAGCGTCGCCGCGGCAATTGCGCCCGCGGCCGCCCCGAACACCGCCAGGATCAGCACCAGGAACACGGCATAGGCCGCCTCGAACGCGATCCATCCGCGCCCGAGCAGCGCCTGGAAGAAGCTGCGGTAGTCGCGCGCGCCGATGCGGTGGGCGAGGTGGAAGGTAGCGGCTGCCACCACCGCCCAGATCGCGGTCGCCAGCAGCATCGCCGCCAGCCCGCCCCACGGCCCGGCGGGCAGGAAGAACTCGGCGATCTCTCGGCCGGTGGCATAGCCGCCGCCGATCACCACCGCCTTGAACGCGAGCCCCGGCAGCACGAACCGGCGGAACCGGTCGGCTGCGACGGGGCTCAGCCCTGGCATGCGTCGAGCAACCGGTCGAACGCGTCGCCGCCGCGGATCGGGTCGGCGGCGGGCAGCCCCAGCCGGGCCTCCGTCTCGGCGATCACCTGCGCCGCCGCCGCCGCATCGAGGCGGCCGGTGTTGAGGCTGATCCCGGCGCAGCGGATGTCGGGGTTGGTCAGCCGTCCGGCGGCCACCGTCTGCTCGATCACCGCCTCGATCGGCGGGACGGCATAGCCAGGCACGCCCAGGATGTGGCTGCGGCCGGGCTCGTGGCAGACGACGAAGCGGTCGGGCTGACTGCCGTGGAGCAGCGCCAGCGAAACCGCGGCATAGGCCGGGTGGAACAGCGATCCCTGTCCCTCGATCACGTCGAGATGATCGGGCGCGGCATCGGGGCTCAGCAGTTCGGCGGCACCGGCGGCGAAGTCGGCGACGACCGCGTCGATGGCGATGCCGCGCCCGGCGATCATGATCCCGGTCTGGCCGGAGGCGCGGAAGGTCGCATCGACCCCGCGCGCGCCGAGGCCGCGGGCGATCGCGAGCGCGGTGTATTTCTTGCCGAGCGCGCAGTCGGTGCCGACCGTCAGCAGCCGCCTGCCCGACCGCTTACGGCCGGTTGCGACCGGAAGGTCGGCGGGCGGCACGCGCAGGTCGTGGAGGCGCACCCCGGCGCGCGCCGCGGCCTCGCGCAACGGCGCCAGGTCTCTCAGCCGGCGGTGCATTCCCGCGACCAGGTCCATCCCCGCTTCGATCGCGGCGAGCAGTTCGGGCACCCAGGCGGGCGGGATCACCCCACCCTGGTTGGCAACGCCGATCACCATCGCCCGCGCGCCGCGCGCGGCCGCCTCGGCCGGGGTCAGCCGCGGCAGGCCGGTCGAAACGGTGGCGGCAGGCAGCGCATGCTCGCCGATGCAGCGATCGCCGGCCCAGTCGCGCAGTCCGAGCGCGGTCTTGGCGAAGCCCGGCTCGGTGACGTCGCCCAGGAACAGCAGGTACGGCGACGGCAGCGCGTGCACGCCGACCGCGGGTTCGGACGGATCTTCAACGTCGCGCATCGTCTCAGAACCCCGCGCCCAGCGTCACGCCGACGCTGCGCGGCCGGATCACGCCGGTGCCGACCGCGCCGAACGGGTAGTTGCCCTCGCCCGTGACGCTGGTCTTGCCTTCGGAATTGGTCAGGTTCTTGGCATAGGCCTCGACCGAGAAGCGCCCGAACTCGATCCCGGCGCGCAGGTCCGCCACGGCGTAGGACGGGATGCGGAACTGACGGCCGGTCAGGGCCGAGAACTCGGGGCTGTAAGGCCCGGACTGGTCGCCCACGTAGCGCAGCGACGCGCCAAGATAGGGCCGGGCGCCACTGCCCGTCGTCCATTCGTAATCAGCGTTGGCCGACACCGCGACCTTGGGCGTGTAGGGTAGCTGGTCGCTCTTGCGCCCGCCGACGATCGCAAGGTCGGTGTCCTCCTGCAGCTTGGCGTCGGTATAGGCGCCGTTGAGCGAGACGACGAACCCGGCGGTCGGCCGCATCGTCGCGGTGAACTCGACGCCGTCGCTCTTCGCCTTGCCGCCGTTGGCGTTGATGCCGAAATCCTCGACCTGCGCGAACAGCTGAATGTCCTTCCAGTCGATGTGGAAGGCGGCAATGTCGATGCTGAAGCTGCGATCCTCGGTCTCGGCCTTGATCCCGGCCTCGTAGCTGATGAGCGAATCCGAGTCGTAGGTGCCGAGGCCCGGCGGGGCGTTGGGCGGGACGATGTTGGGACCGCCCGGCCGGAAGCCCTTCGCCACCCGCGCGTAGAGCGAGGCGTTGCTGGCGAGCTTGAACTTGGGCGCGACCGACCAGGTGAACACATCCTCCTTGGACGCGGAAGCCAACGCCGGCGGCGCGAGCAGGCCGGTGCCGCCCTGGTCCGCGTCCTGGTCGTTGTGGCTGTAGCGGCCGCCGAGCGTCAGGTCGAAGCGCGGGCCGAAGTGGACGGTACCGTTGGCGAAGCCGGCGAACTCTTCGTAGCGCGAGCTGGTCGACCCGTCGAACAGCTGCGGCACCGCATCGGTGACGGTGAAGGTTCCGGGATCGTAGACGTCGATCCGCTGGAGGATCTCGCCCTCCTCGCGGTTATAATAGCCGCCGACCAGCCATTCGAACGTGTCGCTGGACGGCGAGGACAGCCGCACTTCCTGGGTGAAGCGGTTCATGTTGGTCTGCTGGATCAGCCCGATGTCCGCCGCAGGCCCGGTCGCGTCGTCATACAGGCCGAGCTGGGCGCCGTAGGAGACCGTCAGATCGTCGCGCAGCGACTGGCGCAGCGTGCTGTAGCTGGTCGAGGAGGTCAGCGTCGCGAAGCCCAGGTCAAAATCGGCCGAGCCGTTGTACACGCGATAGGCGATGTCGGTGTATTCCGGCACGTACTGCGACTGGGTGTAGCGGCCGAAGCGGGTGGCGAGCGTCTCCGGATCGCTCTCCACGACGCTGCCCGCCTCGGTATCCAGGTTCTGGAGGATCGCGGTCAGCCGGAGCTGGACGCTCTCGCTCGGCTTGAACAGCGCCGACACGCGGCCGCCGTAGCTCTTCGATCCGTTGATGTTCTTTTCGACGTCCGACCCGCCGGTGCCGATCGAGTCGATGTACCCGCCATAGTCGCGGTAGAAGCCCGAGGCGCGCACCGCGAGCTTGTCGGACAGCGGCACGTTGACCACCGCCGAACCCATGTAGGACAGGTCGCCGCCGTCGACCGTCTCCAGCGTCGCCCGGCCGCGTGCCTCGACCGCGTCGGTCTGCGGCGCGGTGGTGACGAACTTGAGCACCCCGCCCAGAGAACTCGCGCCGTAGAGCGTCCCCTGCGGGCCGCGCAGCACCTCCACCCGCGCGACGTCGAAGGTGTCGAATTCGCCCGCCAGGATCGCGGCGTTGACCTGCCCGCTCGACGACCCGAACGGCGTCTCGTCGATATAGGTCGCGACGGTCGCGGCGACCCCGCCGGTGTTGATGCCGCGCAGCACGATCCGCGCCTCGCCCGGATTGCTCTGCGCGAGCTGGAGGCCGGGGACGAGCTTGGCATAGTCTTGGAAGCTGAACGCCTGCTGCCGCTCCAGCGTGTCGCCGCCGACCACCGACACCGACTGCGGCACGTCGATCAGCAGCTGCTGACGCTTCTGCGCGGTGACGACGATCTCCTCACCCACCGCAGCGTCGGGATCGGCCGCGGGCTCGCGGGCCGGGGACGCGGCCGTCGATTGCGCCGCGGCCGAAGTCGACAGGAGCAGCGCCGCAAGCGACCCCGAAATCGAACACGCCAGAACTGACTTCCTCATCGCCACCCCCGATAAGCCATCAATATGTCATTATCGAAAACTATTGTCCTGATCGGAGAATTGTCAACCGCGTACTTGCGGATCGGAGGAAGACGGCTCCAGCCGCTGCTCCATCGGATCGACCAAGCGCAGCAGCAGTCCGGCCAGCGCCGCGATTCCTGCCAGAAGCAGGAAGAAGCCGGCATGGCTGGTGCGGCTCCACAGCGTGCCGACGAGCCCGGCCGACAGGCTGCCGGCGAAGGTGGCGAGATACCAGACGGCGACGGTCGTCGCGCCAAGTCCCTGCGGCGCGAGTCGCGCGAACAGACCCAGCCCGGTCGGCAGGATGTAGAGCTCGCCCAGCGTGAGCACGGCGAAGAACAGCGCCAGCCAGGCCCAGTGCGTCGGGCCGCCCATCCACTCGAGCCCCGCGAGCAGCAGGTAGGCGCCCGCCACGGTCATGGCGCCCGCGGCCATCTTGCGGGCCGGACGCTCGATCCGCCCCCGCGCCGCCCGACGGCGCCACATCGCCAGCAGCGGCGGCGTCATCACCATCACCAGCAAGGGGTTGAGCGCCTGGAACCAGGTCATCGGGATCGTGCCGCCGCCGGCGCGGCGATCCACACCCGCGTCCGCCCACAGCGCCACGGTGTTGCCGACCTGCTCGTAGGCGCTGCGGAACACGGTCACCGACAGGCCGACCGCGAGCAGCAGCACCGCCGTCTCACGCGGGAAGCGCAGCCGCGGCGCGTCTTGGCGCTCGACCGGCGGATGCCGCGCCTGATCGGGCAGGTAGCGCTGGCCCCACAGGTAGATCGCAAGCCCCGCGACCATGCCGATGCCCGCCGCGCCGAACCCCCAGTGCCAGCCGTAGAGCTCCCCCAGCGTCCCGCAGATCAGCGGCGCGAGGAAGCCGCCGATGTTCACCCCGACGTAATAGACGTTGTACGCCCAGCCGACGCGCGGGTCGCCGGGTTCGTACAGGTCGTCGATCTGGCTCGGCAGGCTCGGCAGGAACAGCCCGTTGCCCAGCGCGATGGTGGCGAGCGCGACATAGAACAGCGGCTCGAACGTCATCAGGAAATGGCCCGCCGCCATGATCGATCCGCCCAGGATGATCGCGCGCCGCTTGCCCAGCAGCCGGTCGGCGACCACCCCGCCGACGATCGGCGTGAAATAGGCGCAGGCGGTGTAGGTGCCGTAGACGATCGAGGCGCTGCCCTGCGCCATCAGCAGCTGCTTGGTCATGTAATAGACCAGCAGCGCGCGCATCCCGTAGTAGGAGAACTGCTCCCACATGTTGGTGAGGAACAGGATGGTCAGGCCGCGCGGCTGCCCGAACCAGGCGCGCGGCGCGCTCACGGCCGGGGGGCCGTGCCGGCGCCCCACACCTCGGGCCCGGCGAACAGCGTCCCGTCGCGATAGGTCACCGACGGCGTCCGATCGACGGCGAGGAAGGTGGGGCCGTCGAGGTCGACCAGATCGGCCAGCTGCCCCAGCACGAATCCGGTCGCGGTCGCGAGGCTGGTGCCGATCATCGTGCCGACCATCACGCCCAGGCCCAAGCGCCGCGCCTCGGCCGCCATCAACAGCCCCTCGGTTAGGCCGCCGCACTTGTCGAGCTTGATGTTGACGACATCGAACCGGCCGCTCGCGTCCTTCAGATCGGCGAGCGACAACAAACTCTCGTCGCCGGCGATCGGGATCGCCGAGCGATAGCCGTCGAGGTCCGCCTCGCGCCCGCGCGCCAGCGGCTGCTCGAGCAGCGACACCCGGTAGGCGCCCAGCCCCGCCACCAGCGCGTCGAGATCCCCCGCACCGAACCCCTGGTTGCCGTCGACGCCCAGCCACACGTCGGGCCGCGCCGCGCGGATCGCGGCGACCCGCGTGAGATCGAGGTCGAGGTCGCCGGTCAGCTTGACCTTGATCGACTTCGCCTGGGCATAGCCGCGCGCGACCGCGGCCATCGCCTCGGGCGCGTCGGCGCCGATGGTGAAGGTGGTGACGATCGGCCGCGGCGGCGTCTCCAGCCCCGCGAGCGCCCAGACCGGCTTTCCGGTGCGCGCCGCCTCCAGCTCCCACAGCGCCGCATCGACCGCGTTGCGCGCCCCGCCCGGCGGCAGGATGGCGCGCAACGCCTCGCGCGTCGGCCCTGCCTCGATCTCCCCGCGCGCGCCCTCGATCGCCGCGCGCATATGGGCGAGGTCGTCGCCGGTGTAGTAGACCCCCGCCGCCTCGCCCCGGCCGCGATGGACGCCGTCGTCCAGCTCGACCACCAGCACGTCGGCGGTGTCGAAGACATAGCCGGCGATGCGGAACGGCTGCGCCAGCCGCAGCGTGTCGGTCACCACCGTCAGGCGAAGCGCGCCCATCAGTAGTGCACCGTCATCGCGAGCAGCCCGAAGCTCGAGGCGACGTAGAGCACGACGAGCGCGGCAAGCAGCACCAAGGCGCTCCACAGCCGCCGTGCCCAGCCCCTGCCGTCGCGCCAGCTCAGCCACGCGTTCCAGCCGGCGATGCCGACGGTACCGACGAAGACCACCGCGCCCGAAACCTGCAGCAGCCACAGGATCGGATCGCTGGCACCGGAGAGCATCGCGATGTCGCCGAACGCCACGATCACGAAGGCCGCCCAGCCGCCGAGCAGCAGCAGCTCCGCGATCGCCATGATCCGCGTGGCGCGATAGGCCTTGAGCGCCGCCCCCTGCACCGCGATCGGCGTCCTATAGCGGCGGCGCAGCCACCAGCTCGCCGGCCAGTAGAGTGCGGTCAGCAGCAGCACCGCCAGGCTGAGGTACAGCGCCGGCAGCAGCCACCCGCCCGACAGGCGGGCCGGCACGCGGTCGAACACCATGAAGGGCGAGACCAGGTCGAAGCTCCAGCGCACGACCTTGCCGTCCACCACTTGGGCGGCGAGCCGGTCGTGCCCGTTGCGGTCGCGCCAGACGAAGGGTGCGATCTCGTCCCAGCGCTGCACCGCGCCGCCCGGCCCCTTCAGCCCCGGCACCACCAGCGCGCCGTCCTCGTCGACGGTCACCTCGGTCTGGCCGAACAGGTTGAGGATCGCGGGAAAGGCGGATTCGGAGTGGCGGCTGTTCTGCCAGCGCCCCACCATCATCCGCGCATGCGCAGCCGCGGTTTTCGCGTCGACCCGCCCGTCGCGGCCGGTGGCGGGGAAATAGCGGTCGGCGAAGTCCTGGAACAGCTGGCCGCGGATCGCATGGGCGGCGCCGTCGCGACCGGCGCTGTTGAACGAGACGTAGAAGCCGACGTGCTCGGCGCGGAACAGGTGTAGCGAGGTGTGGAAGTCGTTGGTGTCGCCCAGATGCGCGATCACGTCGCGGCCGTTGATGTTCGTCTCGAAGAAGCCGAGCTCCATCCGGTTGAGCGGCGGGATCAGCGACGCGGGATCGACGCGGTCGAGCGGGCTGTCGTGCATCGTCGCGGCGGTCGCGGGACTGAGGATGCCGCGCCCGTTCTCCAGATGCGCGATCATGAACTTCGCCATGTCGAGGCCGGAGGCGGAGAGCGACCCCGCCGGCGCCGGCACGACGATCTCGAACGGATCGGCGGGAGCCGAGGCCTGCGGATAGCCGCTCGCCATCAAGGGCCGGAGCGCCGGCGGCAGCGGCTGGCGGAAGCTGGCGGTGCGCATGTCGAGGGGCACGAAGATGCGCTGCTCGACATAGGTGTCGAACGGCGTGCCCGAAACGCGTGCGACGATGTGACCGGCGAGCGCGGTCGCCCAGTTGGAATAGGCGGGCGTCGTGCCCGGCGCGAAGATCCGCCGCGGCACCCAGCGTTTCAGATAGGCGTCGAGCGCGAGCGACGCGTCCGGATCGACGACGATCAGGTCCTTCATCGCCTCCTCGAACCCGGCGGTGTGGGTCATGATCTCGCGCAGCGTGACCGGCTTGCCGTCGTAGGGCGGTATCCGGAAATCGAGGTACGCGTTGACGTCGCGGTCCAGGTCGAGCTTGCCGGCCTCGACCTGCTGCATCACCGCCGTCCAGGTGACGAGCTTCGACACCGATCCCGGCCGGAACAGCGTGCGCGCCGGATCCACCGGCCGGCGGCTCGCCACGTCGGCATAGCCATAGCCGCGCGCGGTCAGCACCTGCCCGTCCTTCACCACCGTCACCACCGCACCGGCGATGTCGCCGCTGTGCAGCGCATAGGGCAGATAGCCGTCGAGCCAGCTGTCGAGATCGGCGGCGCTCAGCGAGTGTGGCGCGCCGGGCGTAACCGGCCCAGGCGCGGCGATCGCGGGTGCCGGCGTCAGCGGCGGCGCCTCGGGCCCCGGCGCCTGGGCGAGGGCGACGCCCCCCACCAGCGCCGCCAGCATCGCAACCCATCCTGTCTTGCGCATCGCCGCCCCTTCCCCGTTGCCGTGCCGCATTCCTGCCAGTAAGCTGACCGAATGCTCGGTTTGGGATAGTGATGTCCTGATCGGAGAATTGTCAATGGGTTCGCGCTGAGAAGGAAAACCCCGCGTGTCGTCACCCTCGCCCGCTTCGCCGCCCACGCTCGGTGCCCTTCTGCGCGGCCTGCGCGCGCGGGAGGGATGGACGCTGAAGGAGATGAGCGCGAAGAGCGGCATCCCGGTCTCGACGCTCTCCAAGATCGAGCACGATCGGCTGACGCTCAGCTACGACAAGCTCCAGTCGCTCGGCCAGCGGCTGGGGATGCGCATGTCGGAGCTGTTCGCCGAGGGGGACGAGGATGCCGCCCAGCCGGTGACGGCCCGGCGCAGCCTCAGCGACATCACCCGGTCGGTGCGGGTGGAGACGCCGAACTACGACTATCATTATCTCTGCACCGAGCTGCGGCGGAAGCGGATGGTGCCGGTGCTCACCAAGATCCGCGCCCACTCCAGCGAGCAGTTCGGCGAGCTGGTACGGCACAGCGGCGAGGAGTTCCTCTACGTGCTGAGCGGCCGCATCATCGTGCAGACCGAATTCTACGATCCGGTCACGCTGGAGCCAGGCCAGGCGCTCTACATCGATTCGAGCATGGGGCACGCCTATCTCGCTGCCGAGGGATGCGACGAAGCCGAGGTGCTGGCGGTGATGTCGAGCGCGGAGGAGGAACTGATGCAATCGTTGCTGCACATCCACGAGGGGCAGCGCCAGGGCGCGGTCGCGGTGAACGAGAACGGCCCCGCCGACACCCCCCGCCGCGGCAAGGCGCGCCCGTGACGCGCGTGCTCCCGCTGCTCGCCGCGACGCTCGCGATCGCCCCACTCGCCGCCCAGGCGCAGAGCGGGTCGAAGCCGCACGACTATGACGCGCGCGTCGCCCGCGTGCTGCGCACGACGCCGCTGATCGACGGGCACAACGACTGGCCGGAGGCGCTGCGCGAGCGCGAAGGCGACGCGCGCTGGACGATGGACCTCACCGACCTGTCGGGCAGCGCCGAGCGCTACGACACCGACATCGCCCGGTTGCGGCAGGGCAAGGTGGGCGCGCAATTCTGGTCGGTATGGGTCTCCCCCGACCTGCCGGGCAAGGAGCAGGTCGAGCAGACGCTGGAACAGATCGACCTCGTGAAGTCGATCTGCACCCGCTATCCCAAGACCTTCGCGATGGTCCGCACCGCGGCCGAGGTGCGCAAGGCGCATGCCGCGGGTCGCATCGGCTGCCTGATCGGCGTCGAGGGCGGCGGCCAGATCGACGGCAGCCTGTCGGTGCTGCGCAGCTATGCCGCGCTCGGTGCCGGCTATCTGACGCTCACCCATTCGCTGACGATCGACTGGGCGGACTCGGCGACGGACAATCCCCGGCACGACGGCCTCACCGACTTCGGACGACAGGTGGTGGCGGAGCTCAACCGGCTCGGCATGCTGGTCGACCTCAGCCACGTCAGCGAGGCGACGATGCGCGATGCGCTCGCCGTCACGAAGGCGCCGGTGATCTTCTCCCACTCCGGCGCGCGCGTGTTGAACGACCACCCGCGCAACGTCTCGGACGCGGTGCTGGCGCTGGTCCGCGCCAACGGCGGGGTGGTGATGGCGGACTATGCGCCGATCTACGTCTCCGACGCCTATCGCCGCTGGTCGGCCGACGCGGCCGCGGAGAAGACCCGGCTCAACGCCCCGCCGTTCGGCGGCCTCGACATCGGCCAGCCCGAGAAGGCCGAGGCGCACTATGCCGAATGGCTGGCGGCGCACCCCGCCCCGCAGGTCACGCTGTCGCAGGTCGCCGACCACATCGAGCACCTCGCACGCGTCGCCGGGATCGACCATGTCGGGATCGGTTCGGACTTCGACGGCGTCGGCGCAACCTTGCCTGCAGGTCTCCAGGACGTATCGACCTATCCCGCGCTGCTCGCCGAACTGATGCGCCGCGGCTGGAGCGACGCCGACATCGCCAAGCTCGCCGGCGGAAACGTGCTGCGCGTCATGGCGGCAGCCGAGCGGGTGCGGGATACGCTGGCGCGAGAAACGGCAGCCGCAAGGAAATGAGCCGCCGCCGCGGCGGCTCGAAACGACAACAGATCGGATTACAGCAGGGCGAACAGCACCAACGACCAGATCCCCGCGCCCACGGCCGCCGCCCCGACGAACGAGATGAGCAGCGACGGCGGCATCGCCTCGTCGGGCTGGTCGTAGGGCGCCTTCATCGTCGATCCTCTCCGCAAGCGAGTGGAACCTCGCACCTCTACTATAGGACGATCCCACGCCCGACGGGGTGGATTAGCCCATTTCCGCAGGGCTTCGCCCACAGAGGCTAGCCGGATACCGGCCCCTCCCCCGCCGCCGGAAACACCAACTCCACACAGAGCCCTGGTCTCGCGTCGCCCAGGTGCAACGCCGCGCGGTGCACGCGGGCCGCGACCGCGACGATGCTGAGGCCGATGCCGCTGCCGGGCTGCGACCGGCTGGCATCGAGCCGGGCGAAGCGGGTGAGCGCGCGCTTGCGCAGGTCTGCGGGAATTCCAGGCCCCATGTCCGATACGACGAGGCGGATCGTTGCCCCCTCCCGCTCCAGCGCGACCCGCACGCGTCCGCCGGTCGGCCTGTTTTTGACCGCATTGTCGATGAGATTGGCCGCAGCCTGGGCCAACAGCGATCGGGCGCCAGTCACGGTCGCCGGGCTGATGGCGGCGGTCAGCGTCACCCCCTTGTCCTCCGCGACCGGTTCGAACAGCTGGCCCAGCCGGTCCTGCAGGTCGCCACCGCCGTAGGGCCCGGCCATCTGCTGCATGCGCGCCTGCGGCTTGACCTGGATCTGGACGACGCTGGCGCCCACCGCCTGGACCATGTCGGCGAGCGAGGCATGCGTCCCCGCCTCCGCCACGGCGCGCGGGCCGGGCGCCATGACCTGCGCGATCGGGGTGGTGTCGAGCGCGCCGCCGAGGGCGGCGCCGCCGGTTACGCCAGCGGCCGCGGTGCCGATAAGCAGCATCGCGGCGATGCCGGGAGTGAGAGACAGTCTGCTGGGGAATTTCATCGTGGGTCGCGCCTGATCTAAGGGAGAGGATCGATGCTTGAGATAGGCCGCCCGAGTGACGTCATCCTGTGACCAACATGAAATCGCTGTAAGCTTGGCGGGCTCGCGATGTCGGCTCGGGGTCTTCGGCGCGCCCTGCGCCTTGTTGCTGCTCGCGGTGACCGGCTGCGCGCCATCCCCGCCGGGCCGGGAGACGCTGGCCTCGCCGGACGGGCGGACGGTGGTGGAGACCCGGACCGACCGCGCGGCTGCGCTCGCCTATCGCATCCGGCGCGACGGCAAGGACGTGATCGACTGGTCTCCGGTAGGGCTGAGACTGGCCGGCGACGGCGGCGAGGCTGGGCCGGCGGAGATACTGTCGGTGACACGCGGCAGCGGCACCAGCGCCCAACCGACCTATACCGCCGCCACGCGCGGCCCCCGACGCTACGCATCGCTGCTCCTGAAGGCGCGCGCGAACTCCCGCCGCATCGACTGGGAAGTCCGCGCCTATGACGGCGGCATCGCCTTTCGCCTGATCCTGCCGCCGCAGCCTGGCCTGGAACGGGTGCGGATCGCGGCGGAGACGACCGGCTTCGCCTTTCCTGCCGACTACCGCTGCCTGGGCGTGCAGCAGGACGCGTTCTCGAACAACCATGAGGGGGAGTATGCGCCGGTCCGCGCATCGGCGATCCGGCCCGGCATGCTCTACGACCTGCCGCTGGTGTGCCGCACCGGCAACAGCGCGGGCACGCTGGCGGTGAGCGAAAGCGGGATCGAGACCTACGCCGCCGCGTATCTGACCGGGACGGACGATCGGGCGGGCGTGGCGATCAAGCTGACGCCGCGGCCCGACGAATCGGACGTGGCGGTGTCGGCGCCGATGCCCGCGGGCGGCCTCCCCACGCCGTGGCGCGTGGTGCTGCTCGCCGACCGGCCCGAGCAGCTGCTCGAATCGACGCTGATCGCCGATGTGGCCGCGCCGTCGCGCATCGCCGATCCGGGCTGGATCCGCCCAGGCAAGGCGGCATGGGGCTGGTGGTCCGGCCTGCTCGCCCCCGGCGTGGCCGAGCCGGGCCACAACGACGCGACCTACCGTGCCTACATCGACTTCGCCGCGCGCTTCCGCCTGCCGTACGTGCTGATCGACCGGGGATGGGCGTGGCGCAACCAAGGCACCGGCTCCGCGGACCCGGAGGCGGACATCACGCGCTCCGCCGACGGCGTGAACATCCCGGCGCTGGTCGCCTATGCCCGCGCGCGGGGCGTGCGCCTGTGGCTGTGGGTCAACTGGAAGCGGCTCGACCCGCAGCTCGACGAGGTGTTGGCGCTGTACCAGCGCGTCGGCATCGCAGGGATCAAGGTCGACTATGTCTATCGTCAAGACCAGCAGGCGGTCGCCTTCTACCACCGGCTGCTGGCGAGTGCGGCTCGACACCGGCTGATGGTCAACGTCCATGCCGCGTTCGTGCCCCGCGGGCTCGATCGCACCTGGCCGAACTTCGTCACGCAGGAAGGCGTGCAAGGCGCGGAATACAACCGCTGGAGCCGCAAGGTGACCGCCGCGCACAACGTCCGCCTCGCCTATACCCGCGCGATCCTGGGATCGATGGACTATGCGCCGGGCGCCTTCCGCAACGTCGCCCCGGCCGCCTTCGAGGCGCGAAACACCGCCCCCCAGGTGATGACCACGCGCGCGCAGCAGCTGGCGATGTTCGTCGCCTATCCCAGCCCGCTCACCGC
This sequence comes from Sphingomonas mangrovi, assembly GCF_047975845.1. Lineage (NCBI taxonomy): Bacteria > Pseudomonadati > Pseudomonadota > Alphaproteobacteria > Sphingomonadales > Sphingomonadaceae > Sphingomonas > Sphingomonas mangrovi. Next base: position 93,815 of record NZ_JBIUCZ010000008.1, read on the forward strand.
GCTCGCCGATGCGCCGTCCGCCTATGTGCAGAAGGACGGCACGCTGGCGCCCGGCGCGGACTTCGCACGCGACGTGCCGACCGTCTGGGACGAGACCCGCGGCCTCGCCGGCGACTTCGGCCGCTGGATCGCGGTGGCGCGGCGCCACAGCGACCGCTGGTACGTCGGCATCCTCAACGACGAGCAGGCACGCACGGTCGCCATCCCGCTCGGCGCCCTCGACGGGAATGCGTGGCAGGTGGCAAGCTGGACCGACGGCAGCGCCCCGGATCGCGTCGAGCGGCGAAGCGGCCGGGTGGACGGACGCGGCAACCTGTTGGTCCCGCTTGCCTCCGGCGGCGGCGCGGCGTTGATCCTCCGGCCCCTGTCGGGCGTTGGGCGCTGACGCCGGTCGGAGAACCGGGCGCGGACGTTCATCGGCGAGGAGGCGACGATCATGTTCTTCGACACGGGATTTGGCCTGCTGCGCGTCATCGTGGTGGGATCGCTGGCCTATGTCGCGCTCGTCGCGATCCTGAGGATCGGCGGCAAGCGGACGCTGGCGAAGATGAACGCCTTCGATCTGGTCGTGACCGTGGCGCTCGGCTCCACGCTGGCGACCGTGCTGTTGTCGAAGGACGTGGCGCTGGCCGAGGGCGTGCTCGCCTTCGCCCTGCTCGCGGTGATGCAGTTCGTCGTCGCCTGGACCTCGCGTCGCTCGCGATGGGTGGAGTCGCTCGCCAAGTCCGAGCCTCGCGTGCTGTTCGCCGACGGACGCTACTGCGACGACGCGCTGGACGCAGAGCGGGTGACGCGTGACGAGGTCCGGGCGGCGGTGCGCCGGGCCGGGCTCGGCGACCTCTCCCGCGTGGCGGCGGTGGTGCTGGAGACCGACGGCAGCTTGAGCGTGGTCGCCGCTGCGGACGCGGGCGACCGCTCGGCCCTGACGGTGGACGGCGCATGAGGGCCGGGCTGCTCCGCCTCGCCGACCAGCTCCGCCAGAGCTACTGGTTCCTGCCGTCGCTAATGGCGCTGGCGGCGGTGCTGCTCGCCGGCGGCATGGTCTGGCTCGACAGCTACGAGGGGTCGGGCTGGATGGACCGGCTGCCCTGGCTCTATGCGTCGCGGCCCAGCGGCGCGCGCCAGCTGCTCTCGGCGATCGGCGGATCGATGGTCACCGTCGCCGGTACCGTGTTCTCGGTCACCATCGCCGCGGTCGTCTACGCCTCCGGCCAGTACGGCCCGCGGCTGCTCAGCAATTTCATGCGCGACCGCGGCAACCAGGTGACGCTGGGCACCTTCATCGCGACCTTCCTCTACTGCCTCATCGTGCTGCGCACGATCCGGACGCCGGAGGAGACCGGTGGGAGCGGCTTCGTCCCCAACCTCGCCGTGCTGGTGGCGCTGCTGCTGGCGGTCTGCTCGATCGCGGTGCTGATCTTCTTCATCCACCACGTCCCCAGCCGGATCCACATCAACAGCGTCATCCAGGACATCGGCCACCGGCTGCTGCGCGAAGTCGGGCAGCGCTTCCCCGAACCGCTCGGCGAGGAACCCGAGGAGAAGCCCGATCCGAACGATCCCGCGCTGCCGGAGGCGTTCCGCCGCAACGGCGACGGCGCACGCGCGGCGGTTCGCGCGACCGGCACCGGCTATGTCCAGGTGATCGAGGACGAGACGCTGCTCCGTCTTGCGCGCGAGCACGATCTGGTGTGCCGCATCCAGTACCAGCCGGGCGATTTCGTCCATGCCGGGCGCGCGCTGCTGGAGCTGTGGCCGCCCGAGCGGTGCGACGATGATCTGGCCGACAGCCTGCGCGATACCTATGCGATCGGCGCGCAGCGCACCGCGCTTCAGGACCTGCGCTTCCTAGTCGACGAACTGGTCGAGATCGCCGCCCGCGCGCTGTCCCCCGGCGTCAACGATCCGTTCACGGCGGTGACCTGCCTCGACTGGCTGGGAGCCGCGCTCTCCGAACTGTGCGGACGCCGGCTGCCGTCGCATCTTCGGGAGGACGAGGACGGACAGGTCCGCGTGATCGCGCACCCGGTCACCTTCGAGACGTTCCTGGACCGGTCGTTCGGCGCGCTGCTGCGCTATGCGTCGGCCGACGTGGTGGCGTCGCTGCATTTCCTCGCCACGCTGGGCGAAATCGCGGTGGATTGCGATCATCCGGGCCGGATCGCCGCCCTCGCCGACTATGCCGAGCGGCTGCAGCAGGGTGCGGAAGAGACGCTCAACGGCTTCGATCTGGAGCGGGTGCGCACGCGCGCGGAAGAACTCCGCCGCGCGCTCGCCGAGCCGGATTACCGCCGGCAGCTGCGCAACGGCACCGCCTGGCTCGGCGGGACGACCTGAGCCGGACTCCGGCGCTGCTGCCTCACGCCCCGCGCCAGCGTTCCAGCTGGGTCAGCACGTCGCCGGCGATCTGATCGAGGGAAAAGCCGGTCAGGTCGTGGAAGCGGCCGGCGCCGTTGGTCTGCGCGCCCAGAATCCACGTCATGCTGCGGCGAGTCTCCGGCGCCTCCAGCGCGGTATAGGCGGCCAGCGGACGCGACCGCGGCATCACGCGATAGACCATCGTCCGCTCGCCCCCCAGCGCGATCGTCAGCGACGCGCCGTCGTCGTCACGGTCGACATGGCTGTTCGCCCACCCCTGCTCCACCATGCTGGCGCACACCGATTGCAGCGCGGGCACGGCGTTGCGGTCGATCTGGCGGACGATGTCGGCCTTGCTGGCCGGCACGAACAGCCGCTTGAGCCGCTCGCCGACGGTCGGCGCCTCGTCTTCCAGGGTCACGCCGGCCAGGTCGGCGTTGGTCTGGCGGACCAGTCCCACCGCGAGCAGCAGCATGATGAAGCAGAACGGCAGCGCGGCGAGCAGCGTCGCCGCCTGCAGTGCGCCCAGCCCGCCCGCGACCAGCAGCAGCGCCGCGGTCGTACCCAGCAGGATGCACCAGTACATCCGCTGCCAGCGCGGCGTCTCCTCCGCGCCGCCCGACGCCAGCGTGTCGATCACCAGCGCGCCGGAATCGGCTGAGGTGACGAAGAACACCGCCACCAGCAGGATCGCCAGCGCCGAGGTGACCCCGGCGGCGGGGAGATATTCCAGGAACTTGAACAAGGCCGTCGACAGGTTCGCCTGGACCGCGTCGGCGATGCCGCCCCCCGCCAGCCCCAGGTCGAGCGAAATCGCCGTGTTGCCGAACACCGTCATCCACAGGAAGGTGAAGGCGGTGGGCACGAACAGCACGCCCGTCACGAACTCGCGGATGGTCCGCCCGCGCGAGATGCGCGCGATGAACATGCCGACGAACGGCGACCAGGCGATCCACCACGCCCAGTAGAACAGCGTCCAATCCGCCATCCACGCCCGCGGCTCATAGGCGTAGAGCGTGAAGGTGCGCATGACGAAATGGTCGAGGTAGAGGCCGAAATTCTGCACCAGCGCGCGCAAGAGGAACAGCGTCGGGCCGACCGCCAGCACGAACAGCATCAGCAGCACCGCGACCGTCAGGTTCAGCTCCGACAGCCGGCGAATGCCGCGGTCCGCGCCGCTCAGCACCGAGAGCGTGGCGGCGCCCATCACGAACGCGATCACCAGGATCTTGGCCGTCGTCGTGTCGGGCAGGCCGTAGTTGTAGGCGAGCCCCGCCGTCATCTGCGACACGCCGAAGCCCAACGAGGTCGCCACGCCGAACACGGTGCCGCACACCGCGAACACGTCGATCGCGTCGCCCAGCGGACCGTTGATCCGCTTGCCCAGGATCGGCGACAACCCGGACCGCAGCGTCAGCGGCATGCCCTTGCGATAGGTGAAGTAGGCGAGACTGATCCCCACCAGCGCATAGATCGCCCAGGCGTGCACGCCATAGTGGTGGAAGGTGATCGCCATCGCCTCGCGCGCGGCAAGGATCGTGCCGCTCTCGGCCTCCGGCGGCGAGATATAGTGCTGGATCGGCTCGGCCACCGCGAAATACATCAGCCCGATGCCCATGCCGGCGGCGAACAGCATCGCCAGCCACGAGACATAGGGGAAGTCGGGCTCGGAATCGTCCGGCCCCAGCTTCAGCTTGCCCGCCGGACCGAACCCCAGCGCCAGCACGACGACCAGGAACACCGCCACCGCGGCGATGTAGAACCAGCCGAACGTGTCGATCGCCCAGCTCTGCGCCGCCTTGAACGCGCTGTCCGCCGTTCCCGGCATCAGCAGCGTCCCGCCCAGCAATGCCGCGATCACGGCGGACGCGCCCCAGAAGACGCGCGGGTTCATTCGAGTTTCAGGCATGGCGTGAAGTCTAGCCGCTATCGCCGTGATCCCCAAACCGGAATCCGCTCCGCGGCGCATCGCTCCCGATGCATTGCCTTGGCTGATGGGTCAGGCTTTCGGAGGTCGGAAGTCCAGCGTCTCCCGGGCAGCATAGGCGTCCCAGGCAGCGCGCGTGCGAAACCCTCCCTGCCCCTTGGTCCAGGCCGAACCCGAATAGTAGACGAATGGCGTGCCGGGGGTGACGCGCAGCAGCACCAGATGGTTGTCCGCGTCGTCCCGCACCTCGGCGATGGCGGCAGGATCCACCCGGATCGCGATCGCCATGCGGCCGTGATCGCCATCCTCCGGTCCCCACCAGGAGAGCAGGCCCTTGGAGCGATCGACGGTCAACTCGCCGGCGCCCTGGCCGGTGGTCCGCTTGCCGATGCCGATCCCGACCAGCAACGGGGCGGGGCTGTTCGACGCGATCGTCGACACCATGCGCGTGAAATGGGTGCCGAGCGGGAGCGTGAAGCGCCGCGTTTCCCAGACCGTGCGACCCACATTGACCGGCCAGGGCGCATAGTCGACCTCGAAATCGGCGACCTTGCCGCCCGCGGACAGGATACGGCTTCGAACATAGTTGCGCGACGTCCACAGCTTGTTGTCCTGCCAGATGCCGAGGCCGCCCGCGCCGCGCGTCGTGCCGACATTGTAGAAGTCGAGCCCCTCCCCCCGGTAGCTGTGCTGGTCGCCGCTGCGCAGCTGCCGATCGGCGAAGGGCCAGCGGACGTTCTTGCCCCATGAATCCACGCCCGAGCCAGAGGGAGGCTCCGCCGCTTCGAGCGCCCGGGCGTAGATCCTGTGTGCGGTGCGGTCGTTCTCCCAGAGCAGGTCGTCGAAGCGGTAGCCGGCCTGCACCACGGCAGCCTGCGCTTCATGGCTGTCGGGTGCCGGAAGGCTTCCCGCTGCAGCCGGCAGTCCAGCAGGCTCCACCTCCTGGGCTACGGACGGTAAGGCCAGGAGCAAGGCGAGCGCCACCGATCCCTTCATCCGCTGTCGAACGGTCCATGCTCCCATCCTTCCTCTCCCTCGTCCCTGCCTCGCCAGGTTTTGCCACGTCCTACCATGGCAACTCAAAAAAGTCAGTTGTCATATGACTGACGACATGTATCTTGAGGGGACAGACGGGAGACGAGAAAGGCTGGCAATGGAGTTCGGGGGTGCGGACGCAGTGCAGGAAACGTTGCCGTTGTCCCGCAAGCGACGGCCCTCGCTGGTCGATTCCGCATGCGAGCATATCCGCGGCAGTATTCTTTCCGGCGCACAATGGCCCGGCGCCCAGTTGCCGACAGCGGCCGAGTTCGCCGAGACGCTGGGTGTCAGCCGCACGGTGATCCGCGAAGCGACCGCCCGGCTCGCCGCGGAAGGTCTTGTCGAGGCGCGCCAGGGCAAGGGCCTCTTCGTCAGCGAGACCGCACGCTACCAGGCATTCCAGATCACCCGCGACGAGGTTGCGAGCCTGGAGGATGTCATCCAGCTTCTGGAACTGCGGCTCTGCGTGGAAACCGAGATGGCGGCGCTGGCGGCCGAACGGCGTACCGAGGTAGACCTGATGAGCATGCGCCACCAGCTCAAGATCCTGGCCGCAGCAGCCGTCGGCGTCGAGGAGTCCGTCAGGGCCGATGTCGATTTCCACGGCGCGATCGCCCTTGCGAGCAAGAACACCTATTACGCCAAACTGATCGACTTTCTGGGCGTACGGCTGGTTCCGCCACGCTCGCTCTATCTGCGGCAAGGACAGACCTACGCCGGTGCGACCTACAAGGCGGTGATCAGCGAGGAGCATGAAGCGATCCTCGACGCGATCATCCGCGGCGACGCCGACGGCGCCCGCACGGCCGCGCGTGCCCACATGAGCGAGAGCCTGAAGCGCCACCGCGAACTGCATGATCTGATTTCGGCCGACAGCGCCGCGCGCTGAGGCACCCGCTTACTCGATACCGAACGACATACACGAACGACAGTTACGCGGCAGAGAACAACAATTTGCCTTAAGTTGTATGATGTCTTATAGGGAGAGGTCCAATGAAGGCGAACCTGCGCGCTTCGGTGGCGCTGATCACGTTAATTGGGTGTGCGCCGGCCGCTGCCGCGCAGACCGCCCCTGCGGAGGACCCCGCATCCGGACAGGACATTGGCGCCGAACCAGCGGTGGGCACCTCGCCCGACGCAGCCAACGACATCGTCGTCACCGGCATCCGCCAGAGCCTTGCGCGCGCCGCCGAGATCAAGCGCCAATCGGCTGCGGTGGTCGACTCGATCGTCGCCGAGGACATCGGCAAGCTCCCCGACCTGACCACCGCCTCCGCGCTGCAACGGGTTCCCGGCGTCCAGGTCGTGGTCGGCGGCAACAACGAGATCGTGGGCGCGCGCATTCGCGGGCTCGACGACATCATCACCACGCTCAACGGACGCGAGATCTTCACCGGCGTCGGCCGCGGCTTCTCGTTCCAGGACCTGCCGGCAGAGGCGCTTGCGGGCGTCGACGTCTACAAGTCCAACTCGGCCGAGCGGATCGAGGGGGGCGTCGCTGGCGGCGTCGACATGCGGCTACGCCGGGCGCTGGATTTCAAGGAGCTGACGATCGCTGGAAGCGCGCGGGCAACCTATTTGCAGGAGGCCGGGTCCGACGACACGCTCAATCCGGCAGCCAGCCTGCTGGTCGCGAACCGCTGGTCGACGGGAATTGGCGACGTGGCCGCGATGGTCGGCATTTCGTATCAGCGGAACGAATATGCCCGTCCGATCGCCTGGAACGACTGGACGCGCGCTACCAGCGCCGGCCCTCCCGGATCGCCGCCGAACCTGCACGCCCCCACCGGCTTCGCCGCCGCCATCGAATTCGGACACTATGAGCGCCCCCAGGTAAACTGGTCGTTCGAATGGGCGCCGGACGCGACCACCAAGATTTATGCCGAGGGGCTGTTCGCCGGCTACCGCGGCAATGTCTTCCAGGCGCGGCCGACGTTCCGCGCGTTCACCGGCACCTCGTTCGAAGCAACCACCGGCGACACCTGCGAGGATTTCGCGGTGGGTCCCGACGGCTATTATTCGGGGAACGTCCGCAGCCCGACCAATCCGACCGGCACCGGCACCGTCCGCGAACTGTGCAACGCCACCGGCTACACCGCGCGGAACCTGGAATATTACACCGCAACGGTCGCCAACAAGGCGCGCACCGACATCTATGTGTTCGCTACCGGCTTCAACAAGGAGATGGGCGCGCTCACCTGGAACACCGACCTGTCGTACGAAACCTCGACCAATCGGAACAACAGCTTCCGCGTCGACATCGGCAAGCGCATTGCCGAACTGATCCAGGTCCGCGATGTCGATCACGAAGTACAGGCAACGATGCCGGGCAACCCGATGAACGACCCGGCGGGGCTGGCATTCGCCAACGGCATGACCGAGGACATCAACCGCAGTCGCGGCACGCTGCTGGCGGTGATGAGCGACGTGAAATACGACTTCGACGGCGTCCTCGATTACGTCCAGGCGGGCGTACGCGTCGCCCGGCGCAAGGCGAACTTCGAGCAGTATCTGGGCGGCCCGCCCGCACCCGGCGGCTCGTTCGCGACCCCGCTGTCCGCCGCCGGCCTGCCCAGCGACATCCTGTCGCAGGCACCGGGGGTGCCGCAGATGAACGACGGCGCCTCGTTCCTGCAGATCGACCCCAACTATCTGGTGCAGGACTCGATCAAGCGGCAGCTACGCACCCTCTACCGCATCTCGCCCGACACCCCGGCCTTCGACCCGACGCGCGACTATGATGCGCAGGAGAAGAGCTATGCCGGCTTCCTGCAGGCGGGCTACGCCCTACCGTTGACCGACACGATCACGATCGACGGCATGGTGGGCGCGCGCCTGACCCGCACCGATCGCACCATCGCCGGATCGGGTCGCGTCACGGACCCGGCGACGAGCACGTCGCGGGTCGTGCTGGTCGAGCGGTCGACCAGCGACACCAACCTGCTGCCGAACGCGAGCGCGCGCATCCGGTTCGGCGGCGGCCTTCAGTCGCGCTTCAACTATTCCAAGACCCTGTCGCGACCCAGCTTCGGCCAGTTGAACCCGGGCCTGAGCTACGTCGTGTCCTATGTGAACACGATCCAGAACTCCGGATCGGGCGGCAACCCGGACCTCAAACCGCAAATGGCGGACAGCTTCGACGCCTCGCTCGAATATTACTTCGGCCGCAGCAACTACTTCTCGGTGGTCGGCTTCTATCGCGACATCAAGGACCGGATCATCTCCGGTACCGAGGTGCGTACCATCGACGGTCTGCAATATGTCATCTCGACGCCGCGCAATCTGGGCTCCGCCACGATCAAGGGCATCGAGGTGGGCGGGCAGCTGTTCCTCGATTTCCTGCCCGAAGGCCTCGACGGCGCAGGCGTGATCGGCAACTTCACGATCATCGACAGCGAGGTCACGACGTCCGGCGACCGGCTCGAGGGGCTGCCGCTGCTCGGCGTGTCCAAATACAACTTCAACGCCGGGCTGATCTACGAAAAATACGGCATCTCGGCTCGCGCGATCTATACCTACCGCTCGCAATATTTCGATGGCGACATCACCAACGGCCTCTCGCTACGCCCGGTCTCCATCCCCGTCGGCCTGAACGGTATCCGCGCCGCCGGTCGGCTGGATTTCGGCCTGAACTACGACGTCACGCCGAACATCAGCGTGAGCTTGGCGGGTACGAACATCACCGGGCAGCGGACGCGCAACTTCGAATCGCGTGCGGACTTCGTGCGCGAGGTGCGGAACGACGACACTACCTACTCGCTCGGCGTCCGCTTCAACTTCTGAGCGAAGCGGCGCACTCTAGGGTCTGCCTCGGGGACGGGCGCAACCCGCACACGCTCCGACAAAGAGCGGAAAACAGGAGGATGGCTTGGATACAAAGCGGATGTTTGCCCGACTAGCGCTGGCGACGGCGCTGACCGCGATCGGCGTCGCCGGACCCGACGCGGCTCAGGCCCAGGCGCCGGCGACCGTCTTTCACAGGCCCGGCCGCGCGCTTGCGGGCGGCGTCCAGGTCGCGCGCGCGCAGGGCTCCGTGACGATCGACTGGCCCGCGGCCGACGGAGAGCGTGCGCAACTCGTACTCTCGCTGGATCCGAGCACGCCGCTCATCCGCGCGGTGTCGGTCGCGGGCAAGACCGTGCTCGGCGGCGTCGACCCTGCAGGAGTCGTGACGGTCGGCACCCGCGACCTCAAGCAGGGCTGGACGATCTTCTTCGACAATCCGCGCCAGCGACCGTTCGAGAGTTTTCCGCTGACCCTCACGCGCAGCGACATCCGCGTGGTTGCAGACGGCGGCTATACCAAGGTGATCGTCGGCGGTGCCGCCGCCGGGCCGTTCTCCGGCACCTATCAGTTCACCATCTATCCCGGCTCGCGGCTCATCCGCGCAGCGATGGTCCTGTCCACCCAGCGTCCGGCAACCGCCTATACGTTCGATGCTGGTCTCAGCACCGCGTCATCCGGCACGCTGCCTTGGCGATCGATCGCCTTCACCGACATGACGGACCAGATCGTCCGCAAGGAGGGGGACGCATCGCGCAAGCCGGCGATCTCGCCGAAGGTGCGTGCGCGGATGATCGTGGCGGAAGGACCGTCCGGCGGTGCGCTGGGCATCCTGCCGCCCCCGCACCAATATTATTACCCGCTCGATTACGCCAACAACGACAATTCGGCATGGTTCGGCAGCGATTACCGTGCCCTTGCCGGCCGCACCGGCTTCGGCGTGCGTCAGACGCTCGAGGGCGATCGGCGCTGGGTGCCCTGGGTCAACGCGCCGCCCGGATCGATGCAGGACATGGGCGTATTCCTCCTTCCCGACGGCGGAGATGCCGCAAGCGTGACGCAAGCGGCGCTAGGCTACACGCGCAACGATCGCTTCAAGGCGATCGCGGGGCATCGGACCTTCACCAGCCATTATCATGTCGAGCACACCGAGGCCTATCTCAACACGGCACGGTTCCAGCAATCGACACAAGTGCCCGAAGGGCTGGAGACGCCGGACTTCGTCAAGCGGTTCAAGGACATGAACGTCGAGATCGTGCATCTCGCCGAACTGCACCTGCCGCGCGAGGCGCTCGATCGTGCCGGCGATCGACTCACCCTCCTCAAGACCATGCATGCCGAGACGGAGCGCTTGTCCGACGACAGGCTGCTGCTGCTGCCGGGGGAAGAGCCCAATGTCTATCTGGGCGGCCACTGGCTCAGCTTCTTCCCCAAGCCCGTCTATTGGACGCTGGATCGCAAGGAGGGGCAGCCCTTCGTCGAGGAAGATCCAACGTTGGGCAACGTCTATCACGTCGGCTCGCAGGACGATGTGCTGCGGCTGATGGAAGCCGAGCACGGGCTGATGTGGACCGCGCATCCGCGGATCAAGGGTTCGCTTGGCTTCCCCGACAAGCACAAGGATACGCCGTTTTTCAAGAGCGACCGTTTCCTCGGCGGCGCGTGGAAGAACATGCCGGCCGACTATTCCCGGCCTCGCCTCGGCTGGCGGGTGCTCGACACGCTGGACGACATGAACAACTGGGCCGCGAAACCTTCGGAGCGCAAGTTCGCACCAGGGGAAGTCGACGTGTTCCAGATCACGCGAGAGAGCGAGCTCTACGCGCACATGAACATCAACTATCTGCGTCTGGATGGGCCGTTGCCGAGTTATGCAGGGGGCTGGGCGTCGGTGCTGGACGCGCTTCGCGGCGGCAAGTTCTTCACGACCACGGGTGAGGTGCTCATCCCCAAGTTCACCATCGACGGTGCCAAGAGCGGCGAGGAGGTCGATTTCGGCCGCAACGCGATCGTGCGGGCAGAGGTCGAATGGACCTTTCCGCTCCGCTTTGCCGAGATCGTCAGCGGCGACGGCAAGCAAGTCTATCGCGAGCGCATCGAGCTGACCGACACCGCGCCGTTCGGACGCCGCACCCTCGAAAAACGTGTCGACCTGCGCGGACGCACATGGGCGCGCATGGAGATCTGGGACGTCGCGACCAACGGCGCCTACACCCCGCCGGTATTCTCCGCAGGGAAGTAATCGCGGGAGCAGCCATGTTCGACCGTATCTATCACGGCACGCATCCCGACATGATGGCGTGCGCGTCCAACGACGATTTGCGCGATCGGTACCTTATCGCGAACCTGTTCCGCCCCAACGAATGCGTCCTCAACTATACGCACGCGGATCGGCTGGTGATCGGCGGCGTGCTGGTCGCACGAGGCAGCGTCGGGCTACCCGACCAGACGGAGCCGCCGTCCGCTGCCGGACATCCGTTTCTCGAACGCCGCGAATTGGCGGTCGTCAACGTCGGTCGCGTCGACGGGAGCGTGGTCGTCGACGGCGAAGTGTTCACGCTCGCCGCGCGAGACAGCCTGTACGTGACCATGGGGGCTCGCGAGGTGCGCTTCCGCGGCGACGGTGCCCGCTTCTATCTCGCCTCGGCTCCCGCACACCGCGCGTTTCGGACGCGCAAGCTGTCACTCGCGAACGCCCGAACCATCGCTCGCGGCCGCCGGGAGGAAGCCAACGAGCGCACCATCCACCAACTCGTCATCCCGGGCATATGCGAAAGCGCGCAGCTGGCGATGGGCTTGACCGTTCTCAAGCCGGGCAGTGTGTGGAACACGATGCCGCCGCACGTGCACGAGCGGCGCAGCGAAATCTATTTCTACTTCGATCTCGATGATGCCGAACGTGGCCGGGTGATGCACTTCATGGGACGGAACGATGCCACGCGGCATCTTGTCGTGGCGGACGGCGAAGCCGTCATCTCTCCGCCCTGGTCGATCCACATGGGGGTGGGCACAAGCGCCTATAGCTTCATCTGGGTGATGGCAGGCGAGAACCAGGATTATGAGGATATGAGCAGCCTGCATGCCCGCCAGCTGACGTAACGCGCCTCGACGCGAGGCCAGCACTCACGATCGGCGGCGCGTAGCATTCTGTGGTTCGAGGAAGACCAACCGGAGCAGAAGATAACGCCGCCAAAATACTCCCCCTATCATTCCGCGGGACTACTCGCTGGCCGCGACAATCCGCTCGATTGCCGCCAAAAGGACAGGCACTCTGCGTCAGTCCTAAGTGATATAAAACTCCACCGGAACGACGAGTTCGATTGTCTCACCCTGAACCGCTTCCGGTGGCTTCGGCAGCGGCTGCGCCCGCTTGGGGAGGCTCATCGCCTCCCGATCGAGCGACCGAACTCCTGACGAGCGCTCCAGCTGAACCGACAGCACCTTGCCACTACGGCTCATGGTGAAGCGAATATATGGCACGCCCTGCTGGCGACGGAAGCTCGCGTCGCGCGGGTAGCGCCGGACTTTGTTGAGCGCGGCCAGAACATGCCCCCGCCAGTTTGGCGCCGCGTTGGACGGCGTCGCGGCCGGCGGCAGCGGCGCAGCCTCCGGCGCGGTCGTTTCCGTCACCGGTGGAGCGGCGAGCGGGATCGACACAGGCGTGGACGGCGCCGCCGCGGGGGCGATAGGATGGGCGGTGGGAATCCGAACGGCGGGGGGCTCGACGAAGGTCTGCTCGGATCGCAGCGGCTTCAGCACCTTTTCGACCGGTTCAGGATCCGGCTGCACCGCACGTGCCGGCGCGGGGGGCGGCGCGGGCGGCGCCACATCGAACATGGCGAGGGCCGGCGCCGATGGCACTGCGTGGGTCTGCAGGGCCGTCCAGGAGAGCAAGGCTGCACCGGCGAGAAGGGCCGCCACGCCGGCCACCCCGCCCGCGCCGAGGAGGCGCGTGGAAAGGCTTACCGGCTGATCCGCATAGCACGATCGCTCCCATGCCGCCGGGGCGGAAACCGTCCGAGCGCCGGGTGCAGGCTCGCCCTCCGGCGGCAGCGCGCGGCGCAACGAAGCACCCGCCGTCATGAAGCGAGCCTCATCCGCATCGTATCGGTCATTCAACGAAAGCTGCGGTGGCACAGATCAGCACTCCTACGACACAGCCGCCCACGGCGAGACGAACGATCCATCGCGGGCGATATGGAAGGATCAAGGTCATCGCCAAGGCCGCGATCATGATCGCACCGACCCACTCCACCGACCCGAACCGCCATCCTGCGACGGCCACGGAACATGCATAGGCGGCCGTCAGTGCGACGACGGCCGCGCTTCTCAACAGCCGCGTGTCGCTACGGCCCAGGCGAGCCCCAAGCAGTTCGAGTTGATGCTTGTCCATCGCCAGACAGAGGGCGGTAAAGCCGGCAAAGGCGAAAAGCAGCGTCGCGAGGTGCATCAGACACCCGCCGCGGCGTGAACGGCACGGCGCCGCACCGGCCGCGCGGCCGGCTGATACGCGCCGGCCTTGTACGCACAGAACGCCAGACCCGCGCCGAGCGCCAGCAGGGTCAGGTCGAACGCCACCATCGCGGCGTCGCCGTTGATCAGGCTGCGTACGAGGCTGCGGTTGGGCGCCGTGATGGCACTGACGATCGGCAGGGCGGCGATCATCGTTGCGGCAAGCGCAAGCCCCTCCACCCACGCGCGCCGCGCCGGGCGCAAGCACGCATAGAGGATCATGAATGGCCAGGTAATGAAGAAGCTGTGGACCTCCCAGGCGGCCCGGCCCTCCATCCCCACCGGGAGCAGGCGGTTGGCCCACAGCACGGCAGCCATGCCAGCCGGGACGCCGGCGATCGTACCGATATTCAGCCGCTCCACCAGACGAAAACCGAAGTGCGGACACGCGGGATCGGGCAGGTTCTTGCGCCGCTTGACGGTCCACAGCACCAGCCCGGTCGCCACCATCGCGCAGCCCGCAAGACTGGACAGGAAGTAGAGCCAGCGCAGCACCGGCGCGGAAAACCGTCCCATGTGCAGCCCGAACAGGACGTGGTTGGTCACCACGGCCGGGCCGTGACGCGGCGGCTCGGCGAGCAACGCGCCGCTCACGCCGTCGAACAGCAGCAGACCGCCGTCGTGCGCCAACTGGTCCCCGGAGTGGCGGACGACCGAGACACGCGCGGCGCTGTCGCCCGGGTTTTCGACCATGATCATCTTGGGACGTCCGCCACCCCACACCGCCTGCGCCTTCGCAATCACCTGCGGAATGGGCATCAAAGGCGCAGCCTGCCCCGTACGCGCCGGCATTTCGTACCGCGGGAACATCGCCGCATAATAGGCCCGCTCGCTCGGGAAGTTCGTCTTGATCCCCCACGGCATCAGGGCGGGCATCAGGCAGACCAGGCCCGTGTAGGTGATCATGAGATGGAAGGGCAGCGCCAGCACCGCGGTCAGATTGTGCGCATCCAGCCAGGCGCGCTGCGCCGCCTTCTTGGGCCGGAAGGTGAAGAAGTCGGCGAAGATGCGCTTGTGCGTGATCACGCCCGACACGATCGCCGCCAGCATGAGCATCGCCGCCGCGCCGGCGAGCCATTCGCCGTACTGAACCGGAATATAGTGCATCTGGTAATGGACGCGGAAGAAAAAGTCCCCGCCACGGGTGTCGCGCGGCGCGACGACGGCGCCCGTGCCGGGATCGAGATCGGCGCTCATGCCGCGGCCGCCACCCCTCCCCCGGCGTCCGCGGACCTCCTTTTCGCCAGGCTTCGGCTGCGGCTGCCAGGACACACGCATGACCGACTGGCGCTCGTCGGGCAGGCCGATGTGCCAGCTGCGCGCATCCGGCGCGACCCTCGTCAGGTGCGCCTGCGCGGTTGCCGCCGCCACCGCCAACGCTGCTGGTTGCCCTGTCTCCGGCTGCATCCAGCGGGTGATCTCCGGGCGGAAGTAGCTGGCCGTTCCGGTCAGGAACATGGCGAAGATCAGCCAGCCGAGCAGCAGGCCCGACCAGGTGTGAAGCCACGCCATCGACTGCCGCAGCGTCTCCTTCACGGCCGAAGCGCCCCATCGAACGGCCACCAGAAGATGGCAGCAAAAACGGCGCAGATCCCCGTCAGAACGGCGCCGAAACGCCACGCACTGCGCGCAGCGAACGCCCAGCAGGCGATCGTCACGTAGAGCACGAAGGAAAACGTCCCCGTCGCGATGGCCGCCTCGATCTTCGACCAGGGCAGAAGACGCGCAAGAAGCGCCGTCGTAAGAGCGGTCACCGCATAGCCGCCGACGCTGGCCGCGACGGTCCGCGCACCGATGTCGGCAATCTGCCGTCGGCGATCCGTGTCGCGGCGCGTCGTCGCGCGGGTCGGCGCTCCGCCGCCAGCGCCGGCAGGGCTATGCGGGACGCGCACGTCAGAACTTCGCCTCGAGCGAGAGCATCGCGTTGCGCGGCTCGCCGTACCAGTTGCCCGACGTCGTGCCGATCGTCCGATAGTAGTTCTTGTCGAAGATGTTGTTGACGTTGAGCGCCGCCCGCAGTTCGGGGGTGACCTGATAGCTCACGCGGCCGGACCAGACCGAATAGGACGGCTGTTCGACGTAGATCGTCGAGGAGCGCTTGTACGTCTTGGTCTGGAAGTTGACGCCGCCCGCCACGGTGAAGTCGGATGCTGCACCCGGCAATTGATACGACGTCCACAGCCGCAGCAAGTGCTTCGGCGTGAACGTGGAAAGCGGTTGCCGCTCGTTCAACGTCGGCGTGCCGTTGCCCGTGCGATCGCGCAGATACTTGGTCGCGTTGAACGTGTAGCCGGCGGCGATCTGCCACGACGGCGTCAGCATGCCGGTCAATTCCAAATCGACACCCTGGCTGCGCACCTTGCCGTCCTGAATGTAGCAGGCGCCAAGGGTCGGCGATCCGGCGCACGGTTCCGGGTTCTCCGGATCCAGCTGAGAACGCCCCTTCTCGATCGTGCGGAAGAGCGCGATCGTGGCGTTCACCCGCTTGTCGAACAGTTCGCCCTTCAGCCCTGCTTCGGCATTGCCGCCGGTCGCAGGATCGAGCGGATCGCCGGATGCAGTGAACTGGTTGGACTGTGCCCGGAAGATCTGGGCATAGCTGGCATAGGCGGTCCAGTTCGACAGCACGTCATAAGTCGCCGCGACATAGGGGGTGAAGCGACCGCTCTCCTTATATTGCGTCGTCACCACATCGGTGACGCGGTTTCGCGTTCGCGTCTTCCACGCGCTGAAGCGGCCGCCGAACAGCAGCTTGGCCCGCTCGGTGAGCGCCAGTCGCAGCGATCCGTACACGCCCCATTGCTCAAGCCGGTTCGTCGTGCTGGAAAACGGTCGCGCGAACTCCGACGGCGTGTAGTTGAAGCTGTAGGGATCGTAGGTGAACGGGTTGTACGCAGGCCCCCGGTAGGACTGCCCGTTGTTGTCATAGTCGCGATGTACGTAATTGGCGCCCAGCAAGACGTCGTGGCTCTGGCCGAACGCTTCGAAGCTGCCGGTCAGATTGCCGTCGACCGCCCATTGATCGCCGATCAGTCCCTGATCGAAGGCGGAGAAGGTGGCGCCCGTCGTGGTCGACTCCGACGTAGTCCCAAGCGCGATCGAGCAGCAGGCCGCACCGCTGAAGCCGGTGTTCTTCTCCCGCATCTTCGTCGCACCCAGCTTCAGCTTCCAGTTGGCGCCGAATTGATGGGTCAGATCGGCGAACAGCGTGGTGGTCGCGACGTTCAGGGTCGACCAGTTGCCGTTGGTATAGGTCGATCGCGGCAGTCCCAGGTCCGTGCCGTCCGCATATCGCAGGACCCCGGTGTAGAACGGGATGGAGTCCAGATCCTCGTGATTGACGCCGAAGCCCAGGATGGTGTTCGCGCCCAGATCGGCTTCGACGATGCCGTACAGCACCGCTTTCTTCGAATCCGCATAATCGTAGAAGAAGTCGCGATCCTCGTAGGAGGCTACGAGCCGGGTGCGAAGCGAGCCGCTGTCGTTGAGCGGCACGCTGGTGTCGGCATCTACCCGCTTGTAATCCCAGCTTCCGGCGCGTGCTTGAAGATGCAGCTGCCGCTCCTTCGTCGGCCGCTTGCGGACGAGGTTGATCGTCGCCCCAGGCTGGCCGGCACCGTTGAACAGCCCCGCCGGGCCGCGCAGGACCTCCACCCGATCGTAGCCGGCCAGATCGGGACTGGTCAGAAAGCCGCTGTTCCGCTCGGTCGGAACGCCGTCGTACTGGATCGTCGTGATCGCGAAGCCGCGAGAGAAGAAGCCGCGTTCGAGACTGCTCTGCTGCTCGGCCACGATGCCAGGAGCGTTCAGCAACGCATCGTCCACCGTCCGCAGGTTCTGATCGTCGAGCCGTGCGCGGGTGATCACGCTCACGGATTGCGGCGTTTCACGGATCGAGCGGGCACCTTTGCCGATCGTCACCGCGTTGGTGGAATAGGAACCCGTGTCTTCCGTCTGGCCGCGATCGGACGACGCACTCGTCATCAGGTCAACGTCGCCGGCGGCTCCGACGCGTACCGCGTCCAAGCGGACTTCGCCGCTCGTCGTCTGCGGTGCCGCTTCGATCGCGAACCCACCCGAAGCGGTCTGGCGATAGGTGAGACCGCTGCCGGCCAGGATGCGCGACAGCGCCTCGCCCGGGCCGTAGCTGCCCTTCAATCCGGGGCTGGACACGCCCGTCATCAAGGCTGTGTCATAGACGACGGTGATGCCGCTCGTCTGGATATACTGGTCGAGAACCGAGGACAGGGCGCCGGCGGGGATGTCGTAGCTTTGGCTTGCCTGCGCGGCGGCAGGCGCGGCGATCAGCATACCCGCCCCCAGCATTGTCGTCGCCATCGCAGACGATGCTACACACCCGCGCAGCCTGGCAGCTGACGATCCCCTGAAGATCCGCACTGTTCTATTCCCCCAAACGTGAATCGAGCGCCGTGTCAGCGGCTGAGGATCGACCTCATCCGACTGACGCTGGTCGGCGCACGGGGCCCGCTAACGCTAATGCGACTTCGTCGCAACATCAAAGGTAACGGCGCGCGGGTATTTGGGCGTGCCTTTCCGCTGGCACGCATTGGCGCTGATAACCGGCGCGCTTCGGCAAGCGGCATCGCTGCAGCGGATCGACGACAAGGCGGTCGCCGCGGTGCTGGCCAGCTGAAAGTGGTAGGCACGTCGATCGGTCGTGATGACCAGGTTCGTCAGCAGACCGGCCGCAACGGGTTTCACCAGCACATACGCCTGCTTGCCGTCGCCCGCGCCGCTGGTCGTGTCACCGATCACCCAGCGCGCCGTATCGCCGCTCGCGACACCGATGGCACCGACGCGCAAGCGGCACCTCAAACAGCGATGGCGACGCGCAAGGAACAGTTCGCCGCGGCCCGAGATGCGGGTAGCGATCTTAATGCGAGCGGGCTGGCTGCGCCTGTGTCGCCCAATAGCCTCCTTGCCGGCAGCGTGATCCCGGCGAGCCTGATCACCGGGCTCAATTCCGACCTGCCCGGCATGGTGACGGCACAGATTACCCGGAACGTGTTCGACAGCGTGACGGGGAACATCCTCCTCGTGCCACAGGGATCCCGGCTGATCGGCAAGTACGACAGCGTCGTGGCGTTCGGACAGCGGCGCGCGCTGGTCGTATGGCAGCGCCTGGTGCTGCCCGACGGTAGCTCCATCCGCCTGGACAACGTGCCGGCGACCGACGCGAGTGGCTATGCCGGGCTCGTCGGCAAGGTCGACTTCCACACCTGGACGCTGCTTAAGGGCGTGACGATCGCCACCCTGCTAGGGGTGGGGTCCGACCTGTCGATCGGCGGCGACGGCGACCTAGTACAGGCGATCCGCCAGTCTGCCCAGACGAATGCCACGCGGGCCGGTGACCAGATCACCCAACGCAACCTCGATATCCAGCCCACGATCACGATCCGACCCGGCGCGCCCGTTCGCGTGCTGGTGACCCGTGATCTCATTCTCGCGCCATGGCGCGGCGGGGAGAACTGACATGGCCGATCTCAAACTCGGCAAGCTGCCCGACCGGACGCCGGTCAAGCTGACGATCACGATCACGCCGGACCTGCAGGCCGCGCTGCAGGCCTATGCAGCGGTCTATGTAGCCACCTATGGTGTCGAGGAACCGGTCGCCGACCTGGTGCCTGCCATGCTTGCCGCCTTTCTCGAGAGCGATCGGGTATTCATGCGCGAGCGCGACGCGCAGGCTCGGGGCGTACGATGATCGTGCGGGCATGGGGGAAAGAAGATCGAGCCGTTGAGAGTCCGTTTGGCGGTGGCGTTCTGGATCACGGGCCTCGGCCGCTCGCAGATCTGCGATCTTATCCAGTCGGGCGACCTCGAAAAAGACGAAGGTCGGTCGTGCTATGCTGGTCCAGTATAGCAGCTTGAGCGATTGACCGATAATGATGGCAGAAGAGACCGGCATACAGGCCATGTTTGGGCGGGCGATTAGCCGAGCTCCGTGAATGCCGTGTCGAGACGTGCCAGACGGCCTGCGATCGCCCCTTTGACGCTGGCATGGACGTCGTCGGCGAAGTCGTCCGGCATTGTTTCTCGCGCGACGTCCGCGGCCGTGACGGCTTTTTCGCGAATGTCGGTGATGACTTTGTTGATGGGGGTCCGGCCGATACCCGCAGCCTTCGCGGTTTGGACGAAATGCCGGCCCAGGCCTTCCTCGATCCGGTAATGGCGGCCCGTGCCCGCCGACATCGCCAAACGGAAACTCTTCCGTGCCAACTGTCCGCGATCGACAGCGCCTTGAACGCTCAGGACATCGTAGAAGGGCGTCAGCTTGAAGCCGCCGCCCGGACGCAGGAAGAGGCTGAAGTTTTTTCGCGTGTCCGTCAGTCGCGCCGATGAGCCAGAAGATGATCTGGCTCGACAGGAATGTCGCCTGATCCTCGGTCGGATCGTCGCTACCGCCCAGCAATCTTATGATGTCCGCCGCGGCAGGGCCGCCCTCGCTTTGATATTTGCGCGAGGATGGCACGCCGAGTGCCTGGCAGCAGTCTTCCTGCGGAACGCGCAGCAATCGGCCGTCGGCGAGCCATTGGCGATCGAACCGCTCGACGACCAGCGCGCGGCGCGCCCCAAAGGTGACGATCTCGGTTTTCGCCACCGGCAAGCCGAAGGCGCCCAGCAGCGTCAGGCAGTAATGCTCGTTGTCGACACTGGCGGTCATGTCGACCATGCCGGTGGATGTCGGGATCTCGCCGAGCTGTGGCTTGAGGATGTGGGTCGTCGGGGTCGTGCCGAGCGGGCGTAGCCACCGGCCGTCGTGCCGCAGCAGCGCGGTCTTCTCCTGGACACCGGCGATCGAAATCCGGAACTCCTGGCCGGGGTCGATCCCTAGGTGTTCAGTCCCGGCATCTGGTGGATCGGATTGACGATGAAGCGTTCTGGCTCTGAGGTCCAGAGCTTGGCGATGTATTCGTAGGGTGTGAGGCCGCT